>SDNN01000014.1 GCA_004524425.1 Promethearchaeota archaeon | reverse complement strand
TCTAATAGAGCCTCTAATTCGATTTCTTTGAGAACCAAGGCAGCATTAATAAGCTTTATTTCTCTAATTTTTAGAAAATCCATCAATAGAAAATTAAAATTTTCTTTATATGAAGTAAGGAATTCAATTTTTATTTTATCGTCTTTTTCAGGTTTAAAGTTATTCAGGTAATCTAATGCTCTCTTGTAATTGGAAAATGCATCTAACTCTAATTTAGTTAATTCTTTTTTATCATATTCTTTTAACCAATGCTGGTAAAGCTCATCGTAGATATTTTTTATATTCGATTTCATGAAAATAAATTATCTTTATAGTTTGTCTAAGGATATGAAATAATTTATCATTTTCTTATAAGAGTTTTGCTACTCCTTTGCATAATAAAAACACGGCAAAATGATGGGGAACTTCAATGATTTGTCCTTGATTATATGAAGGAAATTTTTCTCCAGCCAATTCTGTAGAGGGTACATATGGTTCAGTAATTTTCAATTTCTGTACTGTTTCACCCTTGAATACTATTGGATTCAATTCTTCGCTGCTTTCATGTAAGGGATTGAAATCTTCTAGTTGGTTTAGTTCTAATTCTTGAACCTTGAAACCGGTTTTACCATGAAGTGTTTCGGGATATCGAATTAATCTATGAATGTCAATGGTCACAGGTTCATCAATTTCTGCTCCTATACTATCTACAATTCCTCTTAAGAACTTATTCCACGTAAGAATTCCAAATCCTTCAATATTCCATAAACTACTTTCTTCGTTTGATATGATCTTTAAAAAATCATTCCTATAATTAATAAAGCTCTGAATTCGATTAGAATCTATTCCAAACCGACTTAAGAGTTCTTCTAATCGAGCATTAGAAAAGTTTTTTAAAATTTCTTCAATTTTCAAGATTATTTTTTGAGACCAGCCAATATTCCCTTTTAATAATCCAAATATGTTGCTCCCCATTTCTCTGAGCCCGAGTACTTCAAATGAAATGTTATTTCCCGTGACATAGTCTACCATCTCTCTTCTCTGCTCACTTGATAAAGTTCTAATTTCCTTATTATCTATTTTTAAATGATATCCTCTATGACCTGAGAATGCGATGTTTATCTCATTTTCATTAATATTAAAATCAGGCAACAAAAATTCATATATTAATTTGATTATTTCATTTTTAGCAACATTCAAACATTCTTTACAAATCCAAGTGAGCGCTTTTATTTTGGTCTGACCACATTTTTGATTTGGGCATTTCTTTGGGGGCATTCCCTTACCATTTGTACCACATTCTTTACAATACCAGAAGTCGTGATCCTCTTTACATGGCGTGTAAAAATGATCCACATCGATATCAATGATTAAATCACATCCTAAATATTTTTTATTTGCCATGGTCTGATTTTCAGGCTCTTGATATAAGCTTCCACTGGAATAAACGTGTCTAGGGCCATTACTGATTAAAAACTTTTTAAAAATTTCAGGATCATTATAACCAACATGGCGTATCATCATGAATTTTTCCCATGGAACGAAACCGAATTCTCTTCTTTCAAAGGCATCTACAACCGGCACGGAAGATTGATGTTCTTTATAATATGCCTGAAACAGGCGCTTTAAATAAGTATTTTCATTCATTTTTCTCATCTGATCCATTTTGTAGGTTTTCATTCTTCCTAGAAGTCCGATAAAGCATTATATTAACATAGCTTAAAGGATGGGTAATTTTTTTCTGCTGATCTTGGGTCTTAGAATAATATCCTTCTAAACATACCTCATCTTTGTATTTTTCAGCCATGCAAAGGCTTAATGACTTTAGTGATGCACATTTGTAAGGTGAATATCCCTTTTTTTTAGCGTAATTGACTTGATAAGTGGTTTTTTCCCGGTCAAAATCAGGCATTGTGGAGAATGTATTCACAACTTCATCTACGGTATAATTTAAAGAAAGTAAAAACCAGGTCAGAAAAAGTCTTTCATTATGAATGAGGTTTTGACCTTCATTCGCTTTATTAAGTATGGTTTTTATACAAGGTGGTAATATTTCCGAGATGTTCTTTGGATAGTTTTTATCAATTAGATGAATTTCTTGAAATTCCTCTTCTCTTGATTTCCATTGATCATTAATCCATGTAAATATTTCCTTGAATTGGGGGATTTTTAATAATCTTTTTTTGAGAAGGTCTAAAGAAGTGGGATCCATTCTCTCATTGCCTTTTTGCATGATCTTTTTTCTGACATATTCTTGTAATAATCTAATTAAATCTTTTTTTCGAAGGAACACATAGCCCTCTAAAAGAGGATTGTTTACTAGCTTTCGATATTCATCTCTTATAGTCGAGCTTAATCCCAGATAATCGATGTAATGAATTCTAAAATTAGTCATTAAAGGTTCTCGTTGATCTTTGGTTATTCTCATTCCATACTTAATAGGAGGTTGATAATATTTTATCCTCAAGTCCAGATCCTGACAGATATCATAAACATTTGAATCATTTTCATCAATTAATTGGCTATAAGAGATCTTGGAATAGAGATTCGCAACTCGATTTGTTATCATGTTGTCTTCTAGCAAGAATAAAAATATTTTTAATATTAAATAGGTATGGACATTTAGTTCATCTTTCTCGTGTTCCGAAATCTGTTCTAAGTTATTGAATGCAGCTTCAAAAATTTCAGTTATTCTGTTTTTTATTTCATCATGAGGATATTTTTGAAAAATTTTTTTCACGAATTCAATCGGGTCTTCATCAGCCTCTCTTGAAAAAATCTTTTTCAATGATGGAAGCCAAGGATAGCGATATACTAAACCTGTTTGAATTTCCATAACTTCCAAATCCTCCTATAATAAAAATAGAGTAAGCAATCAAGAATTAAATATAATTCATCTATTTTATAGCTAAAGAGTACCGTGGTTTATTAATAGTTTAAAAAAATTGTGGTTATCTTTTAAAATTCATCCATGTCCTCATCTTCATCAAATTCAGGCTCTTCGACTCTTGGCGCTAAAAAGTAATGCAGTATTCCTCCTTCAAGAAGGTTAAAAATCATTTTTAATGGGTGATCGGTGCGCAATGAGATTTCTAATTTTTCAGTAATTGATGCTATTTTCAATATCGCTTTCAAAAACGTCAAGGAATATGCCCCAGTACTCGTTTCCTCAATCGAGTGGTCAAGTAAATCATCTAAACTTATTTCATAGTTCATTTCTCCAATTTGTCCTGATGAGGTGAACACCAACCCTTGATCCTTCTCGGATTTCATATTTAATATTTCTGAATAAATTTCTGCGTCCTTAATCGCTTCTACTAAAAATTCGGGATCTATGGTCCACTTTGATTGATATTCGATATTTAATAAATTATCCATGGGAATTTCTTCGTATTCAATATCCAATAAGGCTAAACTGAAAGTACGCGTGCGATTAGTCCCTTCTCGGTTCATTTTAATCTTAATTTTTTGTTCCTCTTCACTAAAATCAATCTCAATACTGTCGTCTGTAGAGCTTCTCTTTAATATCTTATCCAAATCATCTAAATTCAAACCTACTTTAGATTCTTTTTCGCATTTATAATCATCAAAGTCTTCCTTTTTGATGGAAAGCTTCAATAAGCAAATCCTACTGGGATCCATTGCAGATATCGTAAATTCTTTAGGATTTACCCTAAATTCAGTCTCATCAATAATGCTTGCCAAGGTTTCCACAATTCCTTTTAAAATCCGACTATTTTCTAATTTTAATGTAAAACTCATAATTCATTTGCTCTTTAATTCGGGATCTATTTTTGATAATATTGTTTTACTCACACATTTAATAAAATTTGATATTAGTCTTTTAATAAATGCTATTTTAAGTTCTGGAACAAGCTATTTATACTAAACTCAAAAAACTCAATTTACTTTATATGAAAAGCGCAATCAACTATTTATTTATTTTGATGCACATTTCTTATATGTATAAAATCAAACTTTAAAAAGAAAAAAAATTTCAATTAGTCAAGAATATAATGCGTGGTAATGTCCAATGGAAAAAGAATTTGCAAGACAAAGAATAGTAAAAGATATTGAAAATGATGATACAAAAATTCAGATTACTGGTTATGTTAGAGATATCGATGAAAACTCATTTATTTTAGATGATGAGTCAGGTGAGATTAAAGTCAATCTTAAGATCAAAGAAGATGAAAAAAAATTTAAAAATGGGGATTTAGTCAATGTCATCGGAAACATCGTGCTAAAAAGCAGCGGAGAAAAAACTCTGGATGCTCAAATCATCCAAGACATGAATAAACTGAACTTCAAATACTATAAAAAATTATATGAACTTAAAAAAGAACTCGATTAAATGGAAAATAGGAGCTAAAATGGTTAAGTTTTGTCCCGAATGTTCTAGCCTATTGCGTAAGAAAATTATTGATGGAAAGGCCATATTATTTTGTAGATGTGGTTATCAGGAAGAACATGAAACCAATAATGATGAACTCGAACAACAAAAAAGAAAAAAAAAGCAAGCTTTAGAAAAGAACTTGATTGTTATTTCCGAGGAGGATAAAATATCCGTACATCCTATAATAACAAAGATTTGTCCAAAATGCAAGCATGCTGAGGCAGAGAGTTGGCAAGTTCAAACAAGAAGCGCCGATGAACCTTCTACTACTTTTTTTAGATGTGTTAAATGCAAGCATACTTGGCGTGAATATTAATAAAGATGCGAAGAAGGATTCATATCGCCTTCACATGTCTTTTTTTTCGTGAAAGATACGTTTCACGATCTTCATTGTCATCTTATTAATTATCAATGAATTTTTATAAATGAAAAGGTGCTCGTTTCTATTTTTAGAACATTAAGAATTAAATTAAAAACTCAGGTGAGCACTTCTAGAATTTTTGTGAGAATTCTAGCCTTACCTCCGGTAGATTGGAGCAAAACCTTTCCACAGACTAAACAGTTTACATCCGTGGCTGAACATCCAAAAATTATCTGGGTGTTTCCACAATTTAAACACTTAACTCTCAAGAAACGAGATTTTGGTAGTGGTATCAAATCGTTCTTTTTTCTTATTCTAACCATGTATGGTCACTAATGATTTATTTTTCATGTAATTCTATTTTTTTTACTCGATAAGATTTTGCATAATGCTTTTTCCCGCATTCAGAACATTCAAGTAAAGGTGTTGATTTTTTATTGATTTTAGCGTTTTTATGAAATATTTCTTTAGGAAAAGAGCCATACCCCTTTTTTTTCCTTTCCACTCTTCTTCTGCCTTGATTTAGCATCCTTTCTTTCCCTTTCTTATAGAGAGAAACATTGTGAATTGTATGGGTTCTGCACTTTGGACAGTATCTATTGATTGTTCTGGGGTATTTCATTTAAAAAACCTTTATTATCTAAGTTAGACTAATTAGTAATTCATCAATTTTAAATTTTTTGAGTTCTCGAGTGCTTTATATGAAGTTTAACATCTTTTTTTTATTAATTTTCATGATATATTTAATTAAGTAAAGAGGCTCTAGAAAAAAAGCCCTAAGATTATCTAATCTTAGTGTTAAATTTAAAGATTTAAAAAAAATGAAAAATATATTTTACATCTAATAAAAAATGTTTTATACCACTTTTTAATTATTTAAAATGATGTTTAAAGAGAAGTTTAGTGAAGGGATAATAAGTGCGAAACAATTTGACCGTGAAGACATTCTCTATATTCTTAAAAAGGGGAAGGAAATGATTCAAGTTAAAAACTCAACAACGCTTCACGGGAAAATACTAGCAACCCTTTTTTTCGAACCATCCACTAGGACTCGACTTAGTTTTGAAGCAGCAATGTATAGATTAGGGGGAAATGTTATTGGCTTTCAATCCGGCGAAGTATCTTCCATCAAGAAAGGAGAAAGTCTTGCGGATACTATAAGAACCGTGGAAAATTATAGCGATTGCATAGTTCTTAGACATCAAATGGAAGGAGCCGCAAAATTAGCAGCAGATTTTGCAGAAATCCCTATAATAAATGCGGGATCTGGCAGTGGAGAGCATCCAACTCAGGCTCTATTAGATTTATTGACAATCAGAGAAGAATGTGGAACGCTTGATGGTTTGAATATAGGAATCATGGGGGACCTAAAATATGGGAGAACGGTCCACTCTTTAGCAATATTGTTATCCAATTTTGATGTAAATGTATATTTTGTAAGCCCCGAAGAATTGATGATGAGAAATAGAGATAAAGAGCTCTTGCAGCATCGACAATTCAAGTTTAAAGAAATAATAAACTTCAGAAAAATTTTGGATATCTTAGATGTTTTATACATAACGAGAATTCAAAAAGAGAGATTCATTGATTTAGAAGAATATGAAAAAGTGAAAAATTTTTACATATTCAAAAAAGACGATTTAAAAAATACTAAGAAAAATTTTAAACTCCTTCATCCACTTCCCAGAATCACTGAAATATCTCCTAATGTTGACTCATCAGATAAGGCAATATACTTTAAGCAAACTTTTTATGGGTTAAAATTGAGACAAGCAATATTAGCAGAATTATTAGCTGATTAGGCATATTTTCTTTTATTATCAGAAATTTGTAAGATTATTCAAATTAATTAAAGATTTAAAAAAAAAAAGGGAAATTTAATTGATTAATTTATTAGCAAGGTGAATTTATCTCTTTTTTAAAACAATCACGATTATAACTAATACAGCAATAATTCCCACTATACCTAATACTATCCAAATTATATTATCATATATGAATTTAAATTCTCTCTCTATTATTATTGCTGGATCTCCGTCATATTGATATTCCCAATACATTAGTACTCCGTTATCATCATATTCTGATATGTATTTCCTCTCTTCTATTTCATCATCATCATCATTATCAAGTGTTAATTCAAATCCAATTTTATCCTTATATATTTTGAATTTTACTTCATCATAGTCAAGATCATCTTCGTACAATTCTACCGTTTGCTCTTTAACCTCCCTCCAATCTACTTTAGTTGAAATGAACCATGGATTTTCTCCTCTAATATATTGATAGCGTTCCCATTCAAGGTCATCTTCATCAAATTCACTTTCCCAACTAAAAAAGAAAAATCCCGAATAGTAAAAATCGTTATCGAATTGCCAAATCGCAAACGTCTCATCCTTATTTTCCAATTCCCAATCTTCGCCCTCCTCTTTCATATAATGGTTATAAATTATCCTAACACCTTCTTCACCCCAAGGAGTTTTTTCCTCGTCATCTACATCAAGGATAACAATTTTTACTTGCGTGAGATCCTCATTCATATCAATTTCATCCTGATCTTCTTCTATCTCCTCTTCAGAATCTCCATATTCTTCTCCTTCGTCTTCTATACGGTCTTTAAAAGGATCATCGTCATAGGTGGTATTCCATATAAAGGATTGATTATTCTCGATTCCAACATAACCTGGTGTTGCGGCATAAGCAAAGCTAATAGATGATAATATAAGTATCCATCCTAATGAAATTAGGCATAAAATTTGTGTTTTTTTCATAATTGAATTTAACCTTTTGTTTTTTTGGTTTTAATTACAAAATTGTGAATAGATTTCTATATAAAAAGAGTTCTTCTTTATTATATTTAAAATTTCTCGTTAGTTTATGATATTTTTATTACAGCAATAATATTTCAAAAATGTATTTATTAGACAACTAACAAACTTAAGATTAAATTTATCGAGCTCAATAGATTGAAAAATATCACATTAGGATTTTTCAAAAAAATAGACTAGTTAAATAATTGAAAATGCATTTAAATCAGAATTTAAGATTTGATATAAATAATCTTCATGGAAACTAAAATCTCCATTAAATTTGAACTCAAAAATACTTCCTCCTGATAAAATTTCTTCAAACCTCTTAAAAATTGAAATTTGTTTTTCTAATGATAATGAACATTCTTCTCTTATTATTTGGTGTGAATAAGATCTTTTATTTTTAGTCCCCAAACAAGGGTTGTTAATAGTCATAGTTTTAAGATAATTGCCATCATGAGGTTGACTAAGAATGAAATTTTCATTAGTGCTTTCATTTTGTTCTTTAATTAATCTGTTCATGAAGGAGATAATACTCAAAGCAAATGACTCGCTTTTATCTAATCTGTCAAGTTCAAATCCACAATGGGTTTTAATGGCCTCATTTAGCCCAAAAAAACTAATAGACTTCAAGGAGCATTCTTTTAAAGGATTAGAAACGTCTTGAAACAAAAAAGAATTTATATTTTTCCATTTCTTAAGATGTTTTAATTTCTTAGTCACAAAATTTTCCTTATAATTGAATAAATCAAAAACATGATGCATTTTTTCTTGTATGTTATCATAAAACTCATCATCATCTTGATTTGATTGAATTGAGATTGAATCTAAATTGATCAGTATTTTATCTAAAATCATACAGTTTCCACATGAATCATCATTACAGCATTTATTAATTCTTATATTAAGATCATTTGAAATATGTGAGAGTTTATCATTATAAAAAATCGAACCACGGTTTTGGCCAATAATATTGAGATCTTTTGAATTAAACTGTGAATAATCCATGATAATTGATTTTTTATGTAAATTAGAATAATTACTAATTTCAGAATGAAAATGCTTTAAGAATTGATTGTCAGAATTGAATCTTAAGATTCTATCTTCCTCTACTATGTCTCTCCCATTATAACGAAATACTAAAGATATATGGGGTTGATCATCATAAAATAATTGATTAAAATTGAAGATCTGAGAAGTTAGTTGACTAAAAAGGAGTTCTTTTTTATTGTGATTTAGAGAATCAAAAATTGATAGAAAGGAATTATTAAAATTATCTAAAATTAAGTCGTGGGAATAAAATGGTTTGATATCATAAATGAATCTAAATAATTCAAAAATTAATTTAGAATGCCCATTAGAACCATTAGATTCCTTTAAAGATCCCAAATCACTTTTATTAATGATATCTACAACCGTATTGTTGCTCACATAAAAGCTTAAAGGTCTTAGTGCCCAATAATTCAAATTAGTAAGAACAATCTCTCCAGATAAATAAAAGTCGGCTAAATGATTGGGTAATAAATTAAGCAGTAAATATTGTTCTGATACATCTGAACCCAATTTTTTTATAAATTTATCCGGATTGATCGATTTATTTATTTCTGAAGAAAACAATTTCGAAACATCAAAAGGAGGTGTTCCTAACCTAGTTAATCTATGTCTGACTTTTTCCAATCCATTTTCTATTAAAATAGCATTTATATATTCACGCATCAAGGGCGCTGTCATGTATCTTATCCTTGTATTAGAAAGTCGTCTTTCAACTTCATTGGCTATTTTTTTTGCTAAATGATCCTCCAAATCTCCTTCTCTAATCAAGAATTCTTCTATTTTTTCTATTTGAAATTGTTCGGTAGAATATTTTGAAGTTCGTATCATGAAATTTTTGGATTTATCAATCAAAATGTCTTCCATATCGGTTAAAATGTTTAGTATTTTTTTTCCACGTGTAGTAATTGTATATCCTTCTTCATTAGAAATGATAAGATCATTTGCTTTCAGAGGTTTAAGGTGAAAAGAAAAATTTATAGAGTTTGGATTGGAACCTAAGACTTTCTTTTGTAATAAAGAATAGGATAAAGGGTTCTTAGTATAATTTAAAATTTTTAAAATCCTTCTTCTTAAGGGTTGCTGTATTGTTTTCAATAGATCTTCTAAATGGTTCATATTTTTGTCGGAGTTCATTCTATTTAATCAAAATAAGAAGATTGAATAAGTATTATTATTAAATAATATGATCATCAAAAATATAAAAATTTAGGAACAAAAATCAATCCTTAATGATACTTAATGATATGTGGGTGATATAAAATGAGTTTTTGATATTAAATCAAGAATTATCGTGCTGAAACAGCAATTCTTTCAACTTCGTCTTTTCTCTTCACGGCCCGAGAATCTTGAGAATTTTTTGCTGCCATAATGAGTTCTTGAGCTAAATTCTCTTCGAAACTATGTAAACTATTATGAGACCTGGTTCCTACTGCTTGGACCAAATATTTTATCGCTAAATCGACTCTTCTTTGAGGAGCAATATCAACTGCGGAAGCATAAGAAATACCACCCATGGCAATTCTCGTTGTTTCTTCTCTTGGAGCGGTGTTTATTAACGCATCCACTAAAACTTGGATTGGATTTTGTCCTGTGAGATGTTCTATTAATGTGAACGCAGTCTTAATACTTTTAATTAACTTGTTTTTTTTACCAGAGTTATATGAACTCTTATGTCCCCTTATTTTACTTCCAATAAATCCAGGTGACAAAAGCCTATTCAAAAGTCTTTCAATGACGGAAATATCAGATTTCCAGAATTTCTTATGTTCATGGCGCCCGCAGCTTGATGGTATGATCACTGGTTTTAAATTAATGTAAGGTTCTAACGTATAATCTCTGACTTGGATGTCGTCAAATGTCCATTTATTGAATAATTTTACATCTAATCTCTTTTCTGTCATTCTTCTACCTCATTGGTTTTTCTCTTTTTCCTGTAAGAAGTGCATTTAAACTTACACCATTCACGCTTACTACTTTCCATCTTACTCCCGGAAGATCTCCGACAGAACGACCTTTTGCTCCTCCTATACCTTCAACAATTACACGATCATGTTCTTCGATGAAATTTAATGCTCCATCACCAGGTAAAAATGCAGTTATGGCCTTTCCATTTTTCTTTAACTGTACCCGTACGCACTTACGAATAGCTGAATTAGGTTGTTTACTTTCCCTGCCAACTTTCTGTAGTACGATACCTAACGCTTGGGGTGCCCCCTCAAGTGGATCTGCTTTTTGTTTTAGCTTTAACTTCTTTCTCTTATACTTTGTCTTACTCCATCTAAACTTTTTTCGGTTTTTTTTAAGTTGTCTAGCAGCGTAAAGACCTTTAGGCTTTCCTATTTCAATACACCTAATAAAATGTTGTTAATGGTATGATTATAAGAAGAGTTATTCTTTAAACTTAAAATTTGTGGTTTATTTAGTTTTTAGTGTTGATAATCACGTTATCAACTTCAAAATGCCGAGTTACCAAAAATTTTGTTTTTCGAATCATACTACCGTCTTTTCCGATGGCTTTTCCTCGATCTTGGGGTCTCACAGAAATTATTACAGTCTTTTTGTTATTTTTGTTTTCTTTAATTTCTATATTTTGAACTTTTATGGAATTTTTAGTTGTATTAAGGATAAGTTGTATGAACTCATTAAGATTTTCTGAAAATGGGATTACATCAATTTTTTTCTGTAATTTTGCCATTAAATCCTTTACATGTTCTCCAGCTTTTCCAATAGCCTTTCCAACATCCTCCTTTTTGACGAGAAATATGATGATTTCAGAATGATTTTCTGGAGATTTAAAGATTAAACAATCTTTAATAATAGCACCTGAGATGTTATTAAATAAAGAAATAAGTTCCATCGAGCCTCTATCAATTTTAATATTCTTTCTTATCATGTCTAATAATCTGTATTTAAATTAATTTCGTTTGGTCTTTAAAGATAATAGATCAGAGTCACCAGGATCAATGACACCCATTATCGAAATCATATATGGCTTAGCGCACGCTAACCCAAGGTCCCAGCTTGATCCCTTATATCTATGAATAAACAGTTGATCATTCATTAATGAGTTATAATGATTCAATTTACTCTCTAAATCTTTAGGACAATTATTTGCAATTAAAAGCATTTTAAAAGGATTATTTCGCAATTCTCTTAAAACTTGTTTTTTCCCATGAATAATCTTTCCAGTCTTGTAAGCTACTTTGATATTAGTATTTATATCAAATTCTTTTTTTTTCTTACGTGAAGTATCCACCGTGCTTGTTGTTTGTTTCTTTTTCCCTTTTTTAGCCATAATTAGCCAGCCATCAAAATGCAAATAGTATTATTTTTATTAATTAAGTAGGTAATAAAAAGAATTCATAATCATTTTAATTATTTTTGCTTAATTTTCTAAATTTTTAATGGTAAAAACGTTATATGCCCATGTTTTTAAGGTTAAGTTGTTATCCATGATTTTATTCTTTATTGATATTTTTCAAGATTTCTAAATTCGCATCAAGATCAAACATGACATTAGTTCTCCCAGTTCCAATAGGACAGACTTGTCCAATAATAACGTTTTCAGGTATTCCTAATAATCTCTCTTCTTCCCCATAAAGTCCGGCATCTAACAATTGGTTGACAGTAACTTCAAATGCTGCCCGAGCAAAGACACTAGATTTCGATCCTGAGATTCCATGTCTGCCAATCGATTGAATGGTTCCGCTGGAGCACATTAAATCCGATAATATCAGTAAATGTCTTAAATCCACATCTAATCCTTGCTGCTCAAGTACTTTTTGAGATTCTTTTATAATCATGTTCCTTGCAGCTTCTATACCGTATAATTTCTCAACTTCATGGATATGATTCGATTCAGTGCGTGTAGCATCGACCCCTTCAATTTGAACGACTCCTTGAAGATTTGTTCCCTCTGTTTTGATGACCCATTCATCAGAATTTTCTAATGGGGTGAGAAGGCCTCTTTTAATACCTCTTATTCCTTTTACGACTTTTTTTAATATTTTTTCTCTCATCTTTTGCAAGCTTTGTAAATCCTCGATTCCCGGGTCAATAATAACTGAATTACCTTCTCTTCTTATGCTGCCCTTTTTTTTATATCTTTTTAAGACCTCTGGAATATCATCAATATTTATTCCTTTCTTTTCACAGATTTCTGGAATGAGATTTATCACGATATTCCAATTTACAAAATCTAAATCAACATCATGCGTGATTTGTTCAATGCGAATCTGTTCAATTCTATTATGAACTTGTATGGCCGTTTCTTCATCTTTATTATATCCTCCTTCTAAAAATACTTCCATTTGAGGAGTGGAAGGAAATCTTCTTGCATCAACTATTTCAATTAAACGGGGGAGCCCTTGGGTAACAGAAAATTCTTCTACACCTGCATAGTGAAAGGTCCTTAAAGTCATTTGAGTTCCAGGTTCACCAATACTCTGTGCAGCAACCGTGCCTACAGGCTCACTTGCTTCGACAATTGCATTATTAAAATTAATGAAAATTTTATTAAGAAGATATTCTAATTGTTCTTCTTCAAGTTCCTCGTCCTTGATTCTATCCCTTATTTTTTCTATTAGATCTTCAGGAATACCATCGTTTTTTAATTGTTCTAATTCCTCTTCTAATATTTTTTTAGTGACTTTACCCATAATATATATACCTCTAATATTTTATTTTCCAAATTTTTCTTCCTTCCATTCTAAATATCCTTTAGTAATTTTTCCACGCCATATTGCATTTTTTCCGGTTTCTTTCTCAAATAGAGCTTGCATCTCCTCCTCATTCATTTTTTCAGAGGGTTCCTCGCTGGGTTTTTCTTCAGGTTTTTCTTCTTCAGCAGCTATCTTTTTAGGTTTTTTCTTCGCTGGAGTCTTGTCTACCGGTTTCTTTTTAGGTTTAGATTTGATAGCGTTCTTTACTTCATTGACGTCTAGGGATTTAGCTTTTAACAGTAATACATCTAAATTAACGGCATCACCATGATCAGTGTGCATTGGATCTATTCCATCATCACCAAAACTGAACTGAATTATGTTTTTATCGGAATTTCTGACAGTTCCATCATTTTCAATAACCATATCCTGGAGGGCATTCACCAATCTTCTCTGCATGTAACCACTTGTAGAGGTTCTAACTGCAGTGTCAACCAATCCTTCCCTGCCGCCCATCGCGTGAAAGAAGAATTCTGCAGGATGCAATCCATTTCTATATGACGATGATACAAAACCCCTAGCTCTTGGAGTTAGATCATTAATTTTGAAATGAGGCAACGTTCTCAAGCTATATCCTCGGTTTATTCTCTCCCCTCTTATTGCTTGTTGCCCGACCACGGCAGACATCTGACCTAAATTAAGTATGTTGCCTCTCGCACCTGATTTTGTCATTATGACAGAATGAGCTTCATCTCCAATGTATTGCGCAGCGTGCTCTTCAGCTTTTTTTCGTGCCTCTGCTAAAACTTGTCTGATCCTCAACTCTAAAGTTTCTCTCATGGATCGTCCTGGAGCTCTTTTTAATATCTTAGTGTTGTTTTCGTTGAAAGCTCTAATTAATTTCTTTGCTTCTTTATTAGCCTCTTCCAGTATTTCTTGAATTTCCTCAAAAGCTTTTCCTTTCACATACACTTCGTCCAATCCCATTGTAATTCCATTTTGACGAATTACATATAAAAGCATTTTAGTAGCAGAATCCAAAAACTCACGTCCAACTGCATTGCCGTGATCCTTTATGATTCTAGCTAATATGCTATTTGATTGCATCGCACCAAAGGAATTTTCATCAATGGTTCCCGTGACTAACTTTCCATTCTTGATCATTACATATGCATCATAAGGACAATCCTGCTCTTCGCATTTTTGACCTTTCTTAGTAAAACATTTCTTACAAAACTTTGATCTTACTCTTATATTTAAGTCATCGGGAAACAAGGTACTAAATATTTGTTTACCCGAATATAAGGGCTCGGGATCTGTGGAAACCGGCTCCATATCTTCTAATTTAAAATGAGGATGATTCATAAAAACATCACCCATGTATAACAATTTTAACGTATCCTTTTTATTATATAAAGAATTTTTACTTGTAAATTGAAAAACGCTTGAAATGAAGTCTTGAATCCCGCCTAATATAGGACCTCCAAATCGTGGGGATAAAATATGTTCTTGTACTTTGAGAAGTAATTCCGCTTCAGTTCGTGCCTCTTCACTCTGAGGCACGTGGAGGTTCATTTCATCTCCATCAAAATCTGCGTTATATGGAGGACATACCGTTAAATTAAGTCTAAACGTTTTTCCATCCATAATTTTTACTTCATGCGCCATTATCGACATTCTATGTAGTGATGGTTGACGATTAAATAATACTAAATCTCCATTATTCAAATGGCGTTCAACTGTAAATCCTGGAGCAAGCATGTCTGCTATGATTTTTCTGTTTTTTACATATCGAAGATCAATTCGTCTCCGATCATTTCTTATAATGTAATTTGCACCAGGATGTTTGATTGGACCGTTTAACACTAATTGTTTCATCTCCTCGATATTCCAATCATTTACATTAGTAGGTATAGTTAAGATTTTAGCAACCTTTTTGGGAACACCTACATCATTAATGCTAATATAAGGATTAGGAGAAATGACACTTCTTGCCGAAAAATCAACTCTTTTCCCACTTAAATTGCTTCTGAATCTTCCTTCTTTACCCTTGAGTCTCTGAGTTAATGTTCTTAATGCCCTTCCTGAACGATGTCTCGCTGGAGGAATGCCCGAGACTTGATTATCAAAATAAGTCGTGATGTGATATTGCAATAATTCCCATAAATCTTCGACAATTAAATGGGGTGCTCCAGCATCAATATTTTCCCGTAATCGCTGGTTAATCCTAATCACGTCTACTAATTTATGTGTTAAATCATCCTCCGATCGTATGCCGCTGTCTAATGTTATTGAGGGCCTTGCACATACAGGGGGAATTGGTAATACAGTAAAAATAACCCATTCAAGTCTAGCATTTTCAGGTGAAATACCTAAAATTCTTAAATCAGAATCAGTTACTTGCTTAAGTCTTTCTAGAATTTCAATGGGTGTAATTCTGCGTGAACCTTTATTCTCTTCTTCTTCATAAAAAGTAGTGGGTTTTTCAATTACTATTTTCTTTTTTGTTGCCCCACAGTGAGGACAAACTTTAGCCTTTCGTGCTTTCTTAAAAACATACTTCGAGAATTCCTCATCCCCCTCTACAAACATTTCCCGATGCTTTGCTTGTTCTTCTTTAAATTTCGCTTTTTCTTCTTCAGTAAGCATTAGCTTAGAGCATTCAGGGCAAATTGAGCGTAAGACTTTCAACACTTTCTTGGCATAACCTACATGTATTACCGGTCTTGCCAATTCGATATGACCAAAATGACCCATGCAGTTACTAACTAAGTTTCCACATGTTTGACATCTCTGTCCAGGCTCAATTGTACCTAATCTCTGATCCATAAGTCCAGAAGGAATAGGCAATCCATCTTCATCATATGTATCTGCAGTTATAATACGTGCCGCAGACATTTTCCTAATTTCATCAGGACTTAATAATCCAAATTTAATTTTCTCTATTAATTTAGTTCTTGAAAATGTATAACTCATGGAAGATACCATCCACTTGCTAAGTTTAAAATTTTAAATAATTTATAAAAATAAGTTAACATCTCTTGCACTGTGAGAGATTTAATCAAGCAAAAAATAAAAATTTTATGATTTTAGACTTAAAAACACATTAATTTAAACTTTTCTAAGATGCGAAACAATATTCAAATAATGTCATGTTTCCAAAAATCAGATTTTTAAATATCGGCTTACTGTAAAATAACAATTCTCTATACTATTAGAACATAATTAAGGGCTTAAATTTTTTAAGGCAAGTTAATTTACAATTTAATAGTAAGCCAAGTTATGTATTTTATATTTTGAAAAAAATAAAACATTTAAAATAGGATTTCAAGAACATATTATAAAAATCTTAAAATTTAAATAATAAATTTCGAATTCGTATATCTATAGTTTGTAATGAAATTTAGTATTAATAATAATAGAAAGGTTTTATTGCTCCTTATCTTTGTGTCTTTAATCAGTTTAAATTTTGTATTACCTTTCTTTTTTTATGATCAATATGGTTTAAGAATAAAAGAACAAACCCGAACTATTTCTCTACATCAAGAAAATATTTATGATGAGTGGGTTAAAGAACCTCATGAGGATGAACAGTGGATAGATAACTCAAAATTCAAGGGTGACGAAGGATGGAGTGATGACAAGGAAGGTGACATAAGGGATATCGACACGGACATTGATGATGAAGAAGCACAATACATCTTGTCAGGTGAGAGTCACACATTCACAGCTCTCGAGGGGACGATAGATAATTCAACGGGACCTTACTATTGGAAGAATAACACACATCCAGATATTCCTGCATATCCTACAAAAGATTTCAAATATATTGAGGGAAAGGGATTATATGCTTCTCATAATTGGACAGACAGACATACAATACCGGATCCCTATAAACTTGATGGCCATCAAAGAGCTAGCGTTCAATGGGACAAAATTATAGAAACACAACATGATATGTCAAATTACAATATTACTACGGCCAATTTAGAGGTAAAAGTTAATGCTACTGTGAAGGCAACCCCTAGACGATGGGATGATGTCGGTCCTGGTGAGGTAGGAGGGATAGAAATATATGGTGATGAAGGTACTTCTGGTGGAGCTATACGCACAGGAGATTATATAGTATATTACATACAACTTTCAGATATTGATAAAAACAGAATTTTTACTATTGCTCAATATAAACCTCTCGGTCTTGGAAATGACACTGCAGGAGATTGGGATTATTTAAATGATACAATATTCGGTCCCGAATTTAAAGAAGATTTAATTTTTTATCTTAACCAGGTCTTAGATGTGAATTACAATTATTTCATTATAACTTTAGGGATGGAATTTTTTTGCGAAGATAATGCACCTGATGGGGCTGAATGGGATTTTTTTAAAGATGTATTAATTAAAGCATGTAATTTTAGTTTTTCTTATGAAAAGCTTATAAATAAAGAAACTACAGCTTCTTGGACTTATGAAGGCGATGAGATTAATGATAAAGGAGGAAGAGTAGAAATTATTGACTCTAAACTTCAGTTTGATTATAAAATAAATAGTAAGAGATTAGATATTTTATCACCCAATTCCTATATTAAAGTTCTTATAGATAATAAAGAACATTCTGAAGTTGTAAAAATAAGCGAAGCAGAGAGATCCTTTGAAGAGGCTAGTGAAGATGGTTTTGATGTTACGGATTTAATACCAACTGATGATAATATTGATGTAGAAATTCAGCTATATCTTGGAGATGACTTTGCTTTGGTAGAGGGTGAAGAATATGTAGTTTCTATAGATAATGTTGAACTTTATATAACCTATGATATTTATCTTTCAGCAGAACAGTCTTTGATATTTCAAATCTTATTAATTATTGGAATAATTGTACTAACTTCCTTCACGGGATATATTATCTACTATCAAAAGGTATTAAAATATCCAAAACCGGTACGGAAAGTTAGAAAATACCGAAAAACTCTAAATAAAAGCAATCCCCCGAACATTAGTATCACTAGCCGTGAAAGCGCTTTTAAGTCATCATATAAAACAAAATCCAAGTACCATGGACATTTCAACAGGAAGTATTCTTCAAAGTCTCGTGTATATAAAGAACCATTTAGTTCAAAATCTAAACATGATAAAGAAAATTATTTATCTATTCTGTTAATTTTAATTTTAAGCCTGCAATTCTTCTTTCCAGTATTATCTTTTTATAATCAAAAATCTGATATTAATAATGATAATAATTATTGTTTAAGTGTACTGCAACTCGGAGAATCACAGCAATGGTTAAGAGAATCACATGAAAAACAATTGATTAAAAATTCTGAATTTGATGATTCTGAAGATTGGGAGATGAAAATAAATGGTAAGAGTGAAGATCTAAAGGCTGAAATCTATAATGGTGAAGCAAAATACAAGATTATTGGTAATGAAAGCCAAATAACTTGGAATATAACAGATCCCACTAATGACGGTTGGATTCTCATAGAAAATGATTACAATATAACCACACCTGATGAAACAGAAATTAATGAAAATGGATGGCGAGTAAAACATTATTGGGAAGAAGATCCAGATCAATTTGTAATTGCTCAATGGCAGAAGAATTATAGTCTAAACAATTTAGGAATTGATTTAAATGATTACACTATCACATCCGCTCTTTTTGAGATTTGGATAAATGGAACTGTTCAAGCAGTAGGATCTGATCCAAATTTCCCACAAGTAGATGGCGTTGATCGTCCAGGTGATTCAAAATTAAGCGATATAGCATTAGGAGATTTAGCAGATTATTTTGTTTTAATATCAGATGAGAATAGAAATAGAAAATTTAAAATCACTTCCTATCAAGATAAAGAATTAGGGGAAGATACTGCTGGTACATTTGATTTTCTAAATGACACAAAACTTACTCCTATTACTCAAGAAAGTTTAATATATTATTTAAATCAGATTCTAGAGGGTAATAATTATAATTTTTCCATTATTTTGGGTATTCAGGTATGGTGTGAAGATAATGGAGCACCTACTGATCACGATGAATTCGAAAACTTATATTTCAAAAATATGAGTCTCTCATTGACTCTTGATAAAAAAATTAGCAAATTTTCATCAATAACTTGGAAATATGAGGGGGATAAAATCAAATCTGAAGGTAAGAAAATAGATATAAAAGATGCGAGTCTAAATTTTGACTATAAAATTAATAAAAAGTGGGCAAGTGAAATCTCTCCCAATTCAGAAATAAAAATTTATATTAACGATGATGAGCATTCAGAGACGGTTAAATTAACTGAAGCAGAAATTTCATTGGAAGATCTTGAGGACGATTTTGATGTCACCGAGTTAATTCCTGATGATGAAGAGATTGAGTTAGAAATTCAAGTCTTTATTGCCGATGATCTAATTTTAGATGATGAATTTATAATTTCAATCGACAATGTCGAACTCGATATATCTTATGATTTAATTACCGTAATAGACCAGATGATTTTACTACCAATCATCATCGGAATCTTGATTGCGACTGGTGGCTTGTTAGCTTATTTTATTTATTACCAAAGAGTACTTAAATATCCTAAACCTGTTCGAAAAATAAGAAAATATCGAAAAACCTTGAAAAAGCAAAATGATCCAAAAGTCAATATAATTGGGAGAACAGAAGCGTTTAAAGAAAAATTTAACGCAAAAATAAAAGCTTCAAAATTAAGTCCATTTAAAGAACGTCAAGCTGGCAAAAACGAGAAGGAAGAAAAAATTGATAAGATTGATTTAAAAAGATTAACTCAATAGATTAGTCATAGATTCGTTTTTCTAATTTTAAAAGAATTTAATTTATTATCATTCTTAATTAATTTAATATGAATAAACCCGCCGTCTTTAAAATAAAACTGTTAAATTTTGTCATGCAAATTTCAGTTTTGAGTTTGTTCATTTTTATCTTTAATTATAAATACATGATCAATTTTGACGCAGGAATTTCAAGTGAGAGAAGAATGATCATCCAATTTCTCGCTAATTACATCATGTACGATTCAAATAATTTAATGAAAGTAATTTTTATTTATATTTCCTGGATGGTTATTTGTTTGATTCCGATTCTAAATTTTAATAATTATAAACAAGCATATTCCATGAATTTATATACTTTTTTCTTTCCAAACTTCTTTTTTTATGTCTTCTTGTATAGATATTCTCCTAATTATTTTGATTTAAATCTTTACGTGCTGGGAATTAAAACATTCATTCTTGGTCTTTTAATTATAACATTTTCAATTGGATTGTCAATTCTTTTAAGTAAAACAGTTAGAAAAAGAGGTCAGTCTCAGTTGGAAAATTTTAAGAAATTGATTGAAAAACACGAATATAAATGCCCATACTGTGGAACGAATATGAATTCCATTTCCGTATATTGTTATAATTGTCTAAAAAAATTAGAACTTGATAACGATGAACTATAAAGACGATCTATTCGCAGCATTAGATACCATGTTTTATCCTAAAAATGTCGTAATATTAAGAGCAAGTGAGAAGTTATGGTATTTCATTGAAGGTTTTAAGAGGCAAAATTTTGATTTAGATAAACTTTATCTTGTCAATAACTCAGAAGAAGAGCTTTTTGGAATTAAAACATATAATAGCTGGAAAGAGATACCAGATAAAGAAATAGACCATCTCATAATTGCAATAAAAAAAGAACGTTTAATTCAAAATTTAAAAGAAATACTGGATGGAATGACAATAAAAACCATCCATTTTTTTACAGCAGGGCTAGGTGAGTCTGATAAGAAAGGAACCGAGATTGAAAAGCAGATAAAAGAAATATTAAAGAACGCAAATTATTCACCTCGAGCAATTGGTCCTAATTGCATGGGTGTTTATAACCCTAAAGGACACATCTCATATTATGCTTCTTTTCCAACAGAGCCGGGAAATATTGCTTTAATTTTTCAGTCTGGTGATTTACATTCAAAAATGGTAAAGATTGGCTCTCGCCGCCATAGTTTACGATTTTCTAAGGGTGTTACTGTCGGTAATTGTATTGATTTGCAAGTTTCTGATTTTCTTATATATTTCAATGAGGATAATGATACTGACCTTGTTTGTGTATATTTCGAAGGTTTTTCTAAATTTCATGAATCAGAAGGTAGAAACTTGTTTGATGCTCTCAAAAATATGAGAAAACCAGTACTTTTCATGAGAGGTGGAATATCAAAAAGGGCACAATCTGCCGTGTTAACACATACCGGTTCATTAGCTAGTAATGAAAAAATCTGGAAAGGAATATTCAGACAAACCACTGCAGTCCAAGTAGCTCCTTCCCTTGATGATATTATCGATATTACATACATTTTCTATAGCTATATAAATCGATATAAAAAAATGAAAAAGCCCATAAAATATCCTAATGGTAAGCAAGTACTAGTAATATTGTGGTCAGGAGGATTCGGTATTTTAGCTACGGATACCTTGGCTGAATTAGGATTAGAACTTCCTCATTTTAAAGGCGAAATGCTTGAAAAATTAAAAGCAATCTATCCACTCAAAATTGGAAGTTTATCTAATCCCCTTGATTTGCCTTGGATAGTACATACAAAACAATTTCGAGAATTAAGCAAAAAAGCCATTTCAGGGGAAATTGATCTGGTGATAATTGAAACTGATGCATGGAGCGATATAGAGAGTGAGCGTTTCAAAAACTACTATAGTAACCTCTTGGAAATCAAAAAGTATACTGAGGACTTGGATAAAATATTGATCATCGTGTTACCTCTTTATGAAAGTAAAAAACGTCAAAAATTTAAGGAAATGTTAGCCAACGATGATTTCATCATATTTCCTTCAATCAGAAGGGCGGGCAAAGCATTTTTAGCACTCCATAATTACGGAATCAAATCAAAATCCATCAAGTAAATTTAAATCAAAAACAAAAGAATTTGAAATTCATTAAAAATTTATTTTTGATCTATTCCAACGGTTTCACAAAATCTCTGGGGGGTTAAAATATAAAAAATCTAAAAAAATAATAAACAAAACGAATGGAATGCAAACAAACATGGCCATTGCCAAAACCGAAAATAATCAGGAATTAAAAAATCCTGAGGAGAAAATTTCAATTCCTTTCACTTGTCCAATTTGTAAGACCAAGAAAGAGTTAATATTAGAAAAATCTGTAATTAACGAGGCAAAGCAGTTAACCACCATTTCCATTCCCAAAAATAAAATCTGCCCTCATCACTTTCAAGCATTTGTTGATAAGAATTTTAAAGTCCGAGGATATCAAAAGGTCGATTTCATATTTGAGATAGAGAACCAGACCAATTCAATCAGAAATGAGAATACCATCTTCCAGGATATAACTTTTCAAGGAAATAAAGTTGAATTCATGCCAAAAAACCATCTTTTAATCCAAGATAAAATAAATCCTTCATTAAAAGGTAAAAAGTTATCAAAAATGAGAAAATCTAAAATTAAAAATAAAAAGATGAGTTTGGAAGAGATTTATGAACAATTTTGGGAGTTCATTGATGATGACAATTTAAGATTTAGAGAGCTTATCCTTAAAGATCGAAGAAGAAGGATTAAATAGGATCCTGAAGAGGATTTTTAAACTTAATTTTAATTAAAGAATTATTTAATTCGTGCAATCTGATTTTATTAAAAATTAATTTAAATCATGCATTTAGATTAATCGATAAAAGAAGGAAAAAAAATCAATGTTAGATCGCGGTTTAGATGAAGATCTATATGGAAAAGTTACTTTAGAATCTTTAGGAGAGTATATTGCGGGATCACACGCGTCTTTCACCCTTATTTATACTGCAGGAAAGTATGGAATGGATGATCTTGGAGGTTTAAAACTTTTTTTTCATTATGCCTGTGATCAAAGTCCTTTACAGACTAAAAATCCCAGGGCGGTAGGATACACTACAGCCACTGCCTCTAACGGTGCAAAGGTAAGCCTCTCCTATTTCTTAAGAGAAGGAAAGCGCCCTTGGTATAAGATGCTTAGAGTAAGAATCGAAGGAAAAGGATTAAAGGAGGGAGATTCGATAACCATTAAATTAGGCGACACATCACAAGGGTCTCCTGGGTTTCGATTACAAACTTTTTGTGCGCCATCTTTTGTGTTTCGCACTGCGGTAGACGTGTTTTCAACGAATGTTTTTATTCTCCTACCTAGCCCTCAAATATCAATAGTGAGTGGACCACCCGAGAGATGGAAAGCCGTGCTCCCTACTTTGCGATTGCTTCATGAAACGTTTGATCTCAAGATACGAGCAGAAGATAGGTGGGGTAATCCTTCCGATAAAGCAGAATGCGAACTTGTTTTGAAACCTTCCATTGAAATTAAAGGTCTTCCAAATAAATATAAAATAGAACAAGGTAAAAGAAGTCATATCATTAAGGATTTGGAATTACAAGAGTTTAATAAAAATAAGGGACCAATCAATATATATATCCTTCATATTGATATTTTTGACTCTAATTCTAATTTTCTTACTAGGACAAATCCTTTAATCTTGAAAGCAACATCTTCGTATAAACAATTCTGGGGGGACCTTCACGGACAATCTGAAGAGACAATAGGCACCAATACCGCTGAAATGTATTTCAAATTTGCGAGAGATTTGGCATTTTTGGATGTTATTGGACATCAAGGAAATGATTTCCAAGTAACAAGTGCACTATGGAATTTATTAAACGACTTATCTGAAAAATACTATCAGAAACACGAGTTTGTACCTCTTTTTGGATACGAATACTCAGCAAATACTGCTTTAGGGGGAGATCGAAACGTGTATTTTCTCAAACCGTATCGCCAAATTCATCGGTCATCTCATGCCTTAATACAACAAGAAACTGATCTTGATACGGATTGCCTAACTGCCTCTGAATTGTTTTCAGCTCTTATTGCAGATAATCCCGACGCAGATGAATCAGTATTAGTCATAGCACATGTAGGAGGACGATATGCCGACATTTTAAATCATCACGATGGAAGAATTGAACATTCCGTGGAAATACATTCAGAATGGGGTACGTTTGAATGGTTACTATTTGATGCATTTGATAAAGGATATCGGATGGGAATTGTCGCCAATAGCGATGATCATAAAGGAAGACCGGGTGTTGCATATCCCGGCGCTTCAAAATTCGGAACTCAAGGAGGGTTAACTTGCTTTCTTATTTCAGAATTAACGCGTGAACATGTCTTTAATGCTTTGAAACAGCGACATCATTATGCTACAACAGGGGAGAGAATATTCTTGGAGATCAAGGGATCTTTAAATCAGGATTGTATTTATCATGAAAAGGACCCTTCTGTTTATTTAGATCGCATATACGATAAAAAACCCTGCAAAATAGTCCAGATGGGAGATATTATTGAAATACCTGTTGATAGAGACGTTATATTAACGTTATCTGGTGCAATTATCAGCAACGCTCCTATCGAACGAATAGATATATTTAACGGGAAGCAGGTTCTTAAAACTATTCGTCCTTATGTTTATGCTGATCAAGAAATAATGGAAGAGAGAATAAAAATATCTCTAAATGAACCAAAAAATGACCTTGATATCATTAATGACATTCAATCTAAAGATCTATCGAGAATCCGAGTTAGATGGGAAGGAGCAGAATTCAGGGCTCGAAAGCGAAATACTTCATGGAAAGGAACAGCAAAATTTAAGGATAACGAGATTGTTTCTGCTCGTTCATTTAATTTTTGGAACATTGATGCGCCTCTCAACCATGAATCAATGAATAAACTTTCATGGGATACCATCACTTCGGGTAATTTTCAAGGGTTTGATGTGGAGCTCCTCCATCCATTTGATGGAAAACTCATTTTTCGATCATCACAAATTAACTTTGAGCTTCCGATCAATGATATTTCCATTGAGGATAACGTTTTCGAAATTGGAGGAGTCGGCAAGAAGGTTCGAGTTTATCGATATCCAAAACATAATCTTCATACTTCATTTGCATTTCAAATAGATCTACCTTTAAAACCAATTCATTCTAAAGACGAAAAAATCTTTGTGAGAGTGACCTTAGAAAATGGTCATCAAGCATGGTCAAGCCCAATGTATTTCTTCAAGCAAAAGTAAATTTAGATATTTTAAAAAGAATTGTAAATAAGAGAAAAAAAAAGAAAAATAATTATAAATTTAGAAAAAAGCTATTTTTTTAAATCATACCAATAGCTAGTTTCATGTCTTCTTGGGTTACTTTCTTTCGGCCAGAGTGTTTAGCAATATCTAAAGCACATGCAGTTAAATCTTTAGCATATTCTTCTAAATAATCCATTAATTTATCAACTGCTGCTCTGCTAACAATCTCTGCTCCAGCCTTTTTCATTAAAGCCCTAAGAGGACTCCATGCGAATGCGGCCATAATTTATCATTCCTCCACAAATTTTTATTTTTTTAATATTGTTTTTATTAAAAATTGAAAACAGTTACAATTAAATTAACATTACTTCTATTTAAATATGATGGTTGATGGTGGTTGATCTGAGCAATTTAGTTCATCACTTCTAGTCGACAAAAAAAATCTTCAAAGATAATAAAAAATTTTTTTAATAGTGAATTAGATAACCTCGATCGGATCAAATGCTGGTGAGATATTCATCTGTTCATGATCACCGGATGATAATTCTAATATAAACGTATTAATTTCTCTAACTATATAATAAAAACTGGAAGAACAGATAAGTTTTTTATCATATTTTCGTACAAATTTTAGGAGTAAAGGGATTTTATACGCACGTAATCTCAATTAGAAATCATGGTTTTATTTCGAAATAAAAAATATAGAATAAATATTGTCTATACTGCTCTTTTATTAAAAATGATATAGAAATGTATTTTTTTAGAAAAAAGAGATAAAAAAGTAAATCAAGAGTTTAATTTTTATTCTAAATTAAGACGATCTTTTAAATTTTCGGCTAAAGTCCCTAATCTAGTAGCAGTAGCAGAGATTTCTTCCATTGAAGCAGTCTGTTCCTCTGTAGAAGCGCTAATTCCTTCTATTGAGGCAGTAGCATCTCGAATTTGATTTATAATTAAATTGATTTTTTGACCTGAATTTGATACTGCTGATTTAGATTCTTCTGCTAGTTTTCGCACCTCATCAGCCACAACAGCAAATCCTCTTCCATACTCACCTGCCCTTCCTGCTTCGATGCTGGCGTTTAGAGCAAGTAAATTAGTTTGGTCGGCTATATTTTTAATTAATAACATTACTTGATTTATTTCATCTGTCGAGGTAACTACAGTCTGATTTTTTTGATTCATCTCCTGAACCGTGGAAGCAATTTCTTCAGATGAGGCGTTTACTTCGCTTGCACTTGCTGCTAATTCGGTGGCAATATTTGCAACATTCACGCTAGCATCTGAGGCATCGGATATAATATTAATCAATTTATTATTAACCATTTCTAATTTCTGTTCAATCAAAGCAACGAATCCGGTCGCGAACATTAAAGTAATATAAAATGTCATGAGCACATTACCAAATATTAATGTTCCATCTAAGGAATAAGATTGAAGATAAAGAGCAATAACACTAATGATTGCAGCAATCACGGACATTAATAAGAAAAATCGTGTTGGTGATTTCTTTTTAAAATATATGCGTAAGAGCATTAAGCAACTTAATGAAAGGATGCATATCATAAAAATTTCAATACCTAATATCATTGGAGCAATCGCTAAAGCAGCATTCAATTTATTGCGGACTTTCTGATTTTGATTTATAGGTTTTATAAACATTTTATTATACTCAATTAAAACAGAGATGAAAGCTAGAATAGTCGTGAAGGCAAAGATCACGTTCCCAATTAATGAAATCACGTCATTTTCGATTGAAAAAATGTAAAGAAGATTCCCTATTGTCATAGTTAGGTATACTGAAAGCCAGGGTCTTATTTCTTTGTTTTTAATGCTAGCAACCCCGAATGAAAGGGTTGCGACTACGGATAAAACAAAATTTAGAACAAATATGATAAACAAATCAACATTTGCCATGATTCATTTCACCAAAAATTTTAGAATGAATATTCTTACACCAAGAGCATGTAATAATTCTTTTTAAATTATTGTGAAATAAATTTTTGTACGTGTTGATGTTATAAAAGAGTCAAAATTTTCTTAACTTTCAAACTCGGCAAGATTTCAATCTTAGATATTCTTAGCGTTATTAATAACTATAAATAGAATTTTGTTTAATTCACATTAATTTCCATTATTCATGTCATGATTATTTTGCAAATAAAACATGCCTTATGATGTAGTTATTTCAGGTGCAGGTCCGGCTGGGTCTAAATGTGCTGAAGTGATAGCAAAAGCAGGGTATAAAGTTGCCTTGATTGAAAGAGATATTAATTTTCGAAAACCATGTGGTGGTGGATTGCCACGCCCCAGCATATATAGATATTGCCCACAGTTAAAGAAACTAAATTTAGTCAAAAAAAGCGTAATATCAATGTTTTCTGCTAATGGTACGAAATTTGCACACTCCTTTGAAGAGGCTGAAGATGATCCCATTGTAATGGATCGATTGGTATTTGACAATTTAGTACGTAATGCTGCTGTGGAGGTGGGAGCAGAACTCTTTAATAAGAACATCTCTTTTGATTTTGTTTATGAAGGACAAAAAAGAGCGGGAATTAAAACAAAAACCCCTTCTGGTGTAAAAAAATATCTTGGAAATATTATCATAGTCGCAGACGGAATGAGTTCTAAATTGGCAAATAAATCAGGATTAAGAAAGAAGTGGAGCCCTTTAGATATAGGTATAGGTAAAGCAGAGATTTTAGAAGGTCAAAATAATCTTAATGAAAAAGGAACATATTTTTTTTTTAAAAAATACGGATATGGATGGATTTTTCCAATAGATAACAAGAAATTCAATATTGGTACAATCACCTATTATGAAAATAATTTGAAATACGATGTACGGAATTTATATAAGGAATTTCTTGAAGAATTGCATTTTAGAAAATATTTAGTGGAAAATAATTATAAGAAAATTTGGTCTGCGATTTTTCCTGAGCCTGCTACTGGTGTTTTAGAAAAGAGTCTTTATGACGATAATTTATTTATCATAGGCGATGCGGCTGGGTTTGTCGCACCCATTAGCGGGGAAGGAATCCATGCAGCAATAGTATCTGGACAAGTCGCGGGAGAGACTTCCATAAAAGCTTTAGAGAGACAAGACTATACCAAAAGAAGTCTAAAGGAATTCAAAAAGCATTCAAAAATCGCAAGGATCATTAGAACGTTCAAGTTTCAAAGGAAATTTGTCGATTTCTTTTATGAAAATGAGGGTGAAAATCTCAATAGAGTATTTAAGTTGGCAAATGAAAGTGATGAATTTAAGCAAATTGTAATAGATACTTTCATATTCGGTCAAACACCCCCTAAAGATTTTATTTTAAAAATAAAAAATCAAGCATGAAAAAAATTAAAAAATAACTATAATGAATATAAAAAAGGTGGATAAAAATGTATGATGTAATAATTTCCGGAGCTGGTCCAGCGGGTTCTCGATGTGCTGAGATTCTAGCTAGAAATGGATTTAAAGTTGCGTTAATTGAGAAAGACGTGAATTGGAGAAAACCCTGCGGAGGCGGTGTGAGTGCTAGAATTATGAGTAAATATTTCCCGCAAGTAAAAAAACTAAATCCCGTGATTAAAAGCGGAGCTTTATTATATTCTGCTCAATTTCATGAATTAGAATATAATTGGGAAGGTCATGGTGAAGATTCGATAGTAATGGATCGGCTAGAATTAGATAATCTAATTAGAAATGTTGCGGTTGATGCAGGAGCAGAACTCTTTGATAAAAATCTCTCATTCGATTTTGTATATAAGGATCAACAAATAATAGGCATTAAAACTAAAACACCTTCAGGTATTAAAGAATATGAAGGAAAAATAATTATTATTGCCGATGGGATGAGTTCTAAATTGGCAAATAAATCTGGATTAAGAAAACCGTGGGAAATTAAGAACATTGCAATAGCCAAATGCACAATTCTTGAAGGAAAAACTGCATTTGATGCTCAAAAATTATATATCTACTTTCGACCATACAAAGGATATGGTTGGGTGTTTCCTATAGACGAGAAGAGACTTAATATCGGATGCGGTACATTTGAGGAGGATAATCTCAACTATAATTTACATCAGATTTATGAAGAGTTCATTAATAGTCCAAATATAAAAAAAAAGTTCAATAATACTAATTTAAAAAAAATATGGTCAGGATCCTACCCTTTACCAGCCAAAGGCATATTAGAAAATAGTTTATATGGAGAGAATCTCATGCTTATTGGTGAT
>SDNN01000013.1 GCA_004524425.1 Promethearchaeota archaeon | reverse complement strand
TTAATCTATAACCTGCTTCTAAGGCCCATGATGTTGCTTGAACACATTCATTTCCTTGTAAGTTCCATGTTCCCAATCCTATAATTGGCATTTCAACACCGTTATTTAGTTTTATTTTAGAGTCTAAAGATAATTCCATCAATCTCACCAAATATTTGTAAAAATGACTATTTTGATTTAAATATCTTATCCATGACTAAAAAAACTCTCTCTTATAAATTATTCATGTGAACTATGATTTAACTAAATTATTTTCAATTTTAGCATATTTGTAGAGGAGAAATCTAATTGCTTTATTACAAAGTAAAAAAGAGGTTTATGAGATAAATGACGAACCATGTTATTCCAATTCCCGTTAGAATTAGAATTAAAAGAAGCACAACTAACCATGAAGTAAGCACGTTTTTAATGACATTTATCTTAAAATCAACAGCCTCATATGGACATAATTCAGCACAGCAATAACAGGTAATGCAAGTTGATTTATCCCATTTTGGAACATATTTTCCTTGCTTTAACACTTTTGGAGGAGAAATCGCCCCTACAGGACAATTCTTCCAACAAGTAGAACATAATTTGCATTTTGATTTATCAAACTTTATTGAACTACGAAAAAGAACCTTTCCCACGTATTTTCCGAGAAATTTAGGCAATGGTGCTACGGGAATGGTCTTGGGAATTTTAAATTTTCTCTTGACATCAGAGATGGATTTTCCTAAAATTTCAAAATTTTCCAAATCAGATGTACCCAAACCTTTTTCACGTGCTTTTCCTATATATAGCACCTCATCATGATCGAGACCAATGATTTCACAGACCGCGGTATCCAATGCTACGGGATCATACCCTGCCAGTATAATATCTAATTTTACAACGTCCCCGGCTGATGGGCCATTACCTTCTTGACAATAATAGCCATCGATGAGTGTTAATTGCGGCTTACTCACTGAATAAATATCTGCTAGAGCAGCAGAAAAATCATTATAGCGAGGATATTTAGCATGAGTTGATGCCTTGTTTCCTAAAATCAACGTACCAAACATGTTTTTTATGGCACACGTCATAATACACTGTCCATGGGTCTTTATTTTTGGAATGTTAATGATTATGTCTACTTCATCTAATAGAATTGAACCTGAAAATTTTTTTAATACGAGGGGGTCTTTGACTTGAAATATCTTTCTTTCCGTCTTTTCAAAAGGAATCCATTCTATATCTTCCTCTTCGCATACAGCTTCAATCCCGCTTTCCCTGAAAGCATTTTCAGTTGCCCCTCGCCTTCTTGTTCCACTTGATTCTCCAATGATTATCTTTTTAGGATGAAATTGCTTAAGCCACTGAACCAAAGCCCTTATTACCTCAGGGTGCGTGGTTGCAGCCCTTTCAGGTTCTTTTCCAAGCAAAATATTTGGTTTTAATAATATTTTTAAATCCGGTTTGTTAAATAATGCTTTAGCATTAATTAAATCCAAAGCGTGAAATATTGCTTCCTTGACATCTTCATTCTCAATTTTAACTATGGCAATCTGATTAGAAATCATGATTCATGAGAGTAATTAAAATAGAGTATTATAGTTTTCAATAATTATTCAAGATTACAAAGGTAAGGTAGATACTGTTTTTAATATTTTTGATAATTAAATTAAAGAATAAGATATGAAAACTGTTTCAATTTTATTTGCAACAACAAAATGCGGTTGCTGCATTGGAGGCAGTAGATGAACATTACCAATGTAAGTAGCATCTAAGTTGCAATATATGGGAGAGGGGGGAATTGAACCCCCGACCACTCGGCATCTGTAAGCCAATACTATTGGCTTTCCCCAGCCGATTTAGCTAATTTGTCTGAATGACAAATTATGTATCATACCAAGCTAGACCACCCTCCCAAACCAATATAGGGTAGTAATGTAAAAAGGTTGATAATTTAAAATTTAGCTTAGAATTTATTTTTAATCCTTCTTAGAGAAATTTTTGTTTGTAATAAAGGCACGTAAAAGGATATTTCTCAGTGATTATAAATTTATTGCACTTTTTTATTGATATATAAGTTATTATTTAATTAGGGAATTAGGGGACATTTTTCTCTAATATATTTTCAACTGGAATAATATTGTGAGGTAATTACATGAGCCTTGGCAAAAAAGCATTTATTTGTGTCTACGGAACAATAGCCTGGGGTTTTTTAACCTATTTTATATGGGTTGCATTTTTATTTGGCGGTCCCCAAGGTCATGTTTTACTTGCTTTTAATTTATTCGGAGAAATGCTATTTGAACTATTTCTGATAACTGGTATCTTTTTTCTCATGATGATTTTCAGTTTTTTCATTTTAAACGAGGAGAAATAAGAAACAAGCATGAAAACTAGCAACATGATAAGCTTCAATAACCTTTTTCTATCGTTTTTCAATCTAAATTATCTTTTAATGCTTTTAATAGCAATTTCAGTAATTAATTTAAGATCCGTTATTCCCTAATTTTATGTTTGATACTAATAATTTTTAAATTGTTTCGAGAGTTCTTTATTGTATTGCTAGCAACGATGAGACTAAATCATGAGAACACGAAAACCATTTTTAATTTTTTGGCCTCAATATTTTGATGCGAAGAGAAGCAGAAGTGATGGAAGAAGATTACCAAAAAACCTTGCCATAGACAAGATAAACACCAAGGAAATAGCAAAAGCGGCTAAAAATCTGGGATATCATGCGGAAATCGAAGGAAATTTCAAATATCCTAAGGCATGGTATGAAGATCCTGGAAGAGTAGTGATAGATACTAAAGGAAAACAAAAATCAAAGGTTATTTTGGAAATTGCAAAAGAAATTAGAAAAATACGGGGTAAGGGTTAAAAATTTAAATCATGCACGAATTTTCTTTTGCTTATAACATATTTAAGGTAGCGGAGGCTACTGCTATAAAATACAATGCTCAAAAGATAACTGAAGTCTATTTAGAGATCGGAGAACTCACACTCATCGTACCGGAACTACTCAAACAATCATTTAAGATGGCGACCACTGGTTCAATTGCCGAAGGAGCTAAGTTGATAATAGAAATGTTACCTGGTAAAATCAAATGCCGGGAATGTGGAAAAATTTCTAAGGTAACCTTAAATGAGGAAGCAACCTTAACAGGACTTCAATTATTCCAATGTCGGCACTGTAAAAGCAAGAATACTGAAGTAATAGAAGGAAAAAAGGCTAACGTAAAAAACATCAAAATTCAAGAATAAAATTCTAACTAGATGGTAAGTTTCTATAATTTTATTGAATTATCTTTTTAATAGAAAAGAATATTAAATATGGTATGAAAAACTTATGAAGGCTTGTATTATAGGAACCGGGTTGGCTGGTCTCACGGCAGGGGCTTATTTAGCTCGAGAAGGATATGAAGTCGCACTTTTTGAACAATTCTCAGAAATTGGAGGAGTTACGGCCACTTTACACAAGGATGGATTCTCATGGGATATGGGCCCATTACTTTTAGGGGGACTAGGACCTCATGAAATAGTTGGGAAAGTTCTAATCGATTTAGGATTACATGATAAATTAGAATTAATTTTTGACGATAGAGGACAAATACTTCCTGATTTTCAGTTATGGAGACCAGGAGAATATCAAGGCCCATATTGGCGGCGGGAATATCTAAAAAAGCTTTTTCCCGATGAAGCAGAAGGATTAAACCGGTATTATGATTTTTATGATCGTATGATGACTCTAGGGGCGTTATCTGAGAGGGCAGAATGGGCTACAGGGATTAAATCAGCGATATTGAAGTTAAGAATGCTTTTTAGTTTCATGAAAGTAAAGAAAATGATGAACTGGAGCGCTTCAGAAATATTAGATCATTTTTTCAATGACCATAAACTTAAAGCAGTATTTACTGGCATTCTAGCTGATTTTGTAGTTAAACCTAGTGAGTTTCCTGGTTTAGGAATACCTTTCTGTAATATTGAAACAGCATTTGACAAAAGAATACCTTTAGAAATTAAAGGAGGTAAATTACCTACTTATCATTATATTAAAAATGGCTGCGAAAATATTGTTAAGCTACTTGCTGATTTTATTAAAGAGAAAGGAGGAAAAATTTACACGAATAGTTTAGTTACTAAGATTAATATCGATAAAGAGACCAAAAAAGTCCAGAGTATAACATTAGAAAATGGAAAGCTAATAGCTACTAATTTAGTCATGGCAAGCGGAGGACCGCGCAAAATCTGGTTTGATTTAGTAGGAAAGGAATATTTACCTCATGACTTTATCAAAAACATTGAAAATCTGAGAATGATGGAATCTGTCTTAATGGTACATATTGGTATTGATTTTGATCCTACTCCTTATCAAAGAAAACCATTATGCTATTATTATCTCACCTATGATATTGAAGGGGCAGTCGATAAATGTCGAGCAGGAGATTATCACGAGGGGGAGGAAGGATTTCTAATCTATATCCCTTCAATGCACTCTCCAGAGATGGCTCCCAAAGGAAAACATGCGGTAACTGTGTATACCATTGCTCCCGACAGATTAAGTAAGGGAAATTGGGAAATTCGTAAAGAAGAATTGGCAAACAAGTTATTAGCAGAAGCCCAAAAAATAATACCCGGTCTAAAAGATGAGGCCCTATTTAAATTAATTATGACTCCAGAAGATTTTAGGAATAGAATCCACGTTAATAAGCATAGTTTTGGAGGTACTGCCCCTGTATTGGGACAAAAGAATCCTCCTCATCGAAGTCCAATTAAGGGGCTCTGGTATATTGGAGCATATAGTGAAAATGGGGGAGGATTTACGGGTGCTGTAAAGGGCGCATGGAAAACAGTTAAAATGATCTTAAAAGAGAAATAATACAAATTTAAGTTTTAAATAAATGTAGAAATTAAATTCTAACGTCAAAAATCAGGAAAATAATAAGAATTAAATCAAAATAGCATTTAATTGGCCGTCTTGTCCCGGACGGCTCGTGATTTGAGCTTTACCGAGTTCTGTTTCAACTATGGCACCTTTAGTAAGTACGTGCCTTCGATTATAATCTTTTGAAGCTTGATTACTTTCAAAACCTAATAGCTTGACTTTAGATGTCTTATTAGTTGAAGGATCAGTAACGTTTATGAGATTGGTGGAAAATAATTTTAGTTTAAAATTTCCTCCTAAAACTCTTTGTCGTTTTAATTTATGGGTTCCAATTTCTGTCTCAATTGGAGCTCGCGCTAATTCTCTTTTTCTTTTCTTACGAAAATATTTATACTTTTTACCAGTGTATTTCCTTTTGCTTCTCCATTGACTCCTTGCCATAGTAATAGACCATTTAGAAATGTATTATGAGATTAAAAAGAAAGGATTTCTTTAAAATTTTATTATATTTGGTGCGTTTATAAATTCTTAAAGAAAAATATATTTATCTCAGTACTTTAACTATAATATAACTTATGAAAAACCTGTTATTTATCATATAAAACAGTTGGATAATAAATGATGGGAAATAATATAAATAACTTTGATCAAGATTATTTAAAGGAAATTCAATCTGGAACAACCACGGTTGGGATAATCGTTGATGATGGTGTAGTCATTGGCACAGAAAGCCAAGCAACTGCAGGATATACTGTAGCAACTAAACAAGCTCAAAAACTATTCAAGATTAACAAATATGCTGCTGCGACAATAAGTGGTGGGGTCGCAGATTGTCAATATGTTGTTAATCAGATCACTGCCTTATCCAGATTAAAAGAAGTTGAAGAGAATGAAGTACCAGAAATAAAATACATAGCAAACATAACCAGAAATATTTTATATTCCGGGCGCTCATACTATCTTTCAATGATGATTATTGGTGGATATTCTATTAGAGAAAAGACAGGAAAATTATATGGAATCGATTTATTAGGGACCTTATTTGAAGAAGATAGTTTTATCTCATTTGGTTCGGGATCTCCGTTTTCATTGGGGGTCTTAGAAGCTGAATGGAAGCCAAACATGTCAAAGGAGGAAGGAATTGAATTGATAAAGACAGCAATAACGAGCTCCCGAGAGCGGGATGCTGCATCAGGGTTTAAAATCCAAATATGTTTTATTGATGAAGAAGGATATCAACAAATTCAATAAATACACTAATCTTTTATTAATTAATCCTCATCGAGGATTTTAACCTCAATTTGTAGAAATTCATCTTGTAAGTATATAAAACCATTTAAATCAAAATTATTTGCATTCATTATTGTCCATATTTGATTTTTAAAGGTTTTACTAACATAATTATTAGGTAATTTACTAAATTTATCTAAATATCTCATGTGATTTTCATCAAAACCACTTGGATATGCTGATCCTGGATGGGAATGAAAAATACTAAGTAGGTTTAAATTTTTAGAAGAACTATCCTCTTTTCTTTTCTCTTCAATGATTTCATGTAAAGTTTCGATGTTATTAATTAAAAATGAAACAGTTGATTTCTGATCAGATTCTATACACTCAAATTTTTTTATATGATAGTGATAAAAAAAATCATTCTCGATTTCAGGATTTTTTATCTGATTCAGTACTCCAAAGAGTAATCCACAAGCTTCATTAGGACTTGCACTATCTACACAACTCTTCATTTCCTCAAATATTTTCTCGGGAATAAAAATAACCATGTCTTTTTCAAATCTCATGCATGCATTACCCCATATATTTTTTCAAATTAATGTTAGCGCGGCGTTTAAAGATGCTAACCTTGCAGTTTCAGGATCTTTAGCAAGACCAATGATAATTACATCATTTTTATCAAGCATGGAATTTTCCTTAATTATTATATTATTGAAATATTCTTGAATTTCACTTCTAATTTTCATTAATTCTTGATCATCACTGGATGATGGTCCTAATTTGAAGGAGAGCCTCTCTCCATCAAAAGCTATACAGGAGGCACCTTTACCACCGATTTTTATGGCTGCATCTCTTTGAGCAACTCCATTAGATATCTTATCAGCACGATTTTTGACTTGACATATACAAACACTTGAATCTTCCACTTCAATGATGATTTCTTCAAGCATGTCTGTATCTCCGATCGTGAGAAAGGGAATCTCTTCCTTAATATTGTTGAGAAAATCCTTACCTCTTTTAGTTAAGACATGGCCTTTTCTGATATTATCATCTAATAATGAAATAAAACGGATTTTTTCATTGAGCTTTATTATTAATGATTTAGCAGTACCCTCACCGATTTTTAATTCTTTTTTTAACCGATATCTTCCAATTCCATTTGGATTTTCATCAAAAATGAATAACGCTAAGATCACATGAACATAATCAAATGTTGGTTTTATTGTTTCACTTTCAAATAGTTCTTCCAACTCTTTAAACTCTTTCATGGTCAAGTTTAATTAATCTTTTCCTTATTCAAGTAATGTGTAGTCTCTTATCTATAAAAAAATCTTAGGATAAGAAAAAATATATAATAAAAAATATTCTATATTTACTAAATTAATGTTATTATTTTAACTAATATCTAATTTTCTGGCGAAAGATCGGATGACAAAAAAGAAGGCGATTAAAAGTGCCGGTATTCACGGACTAGTCATATTTAAAGCTTTAGAAAGTAAAGAGGACCTTGAAGAGACAACATATTCCTTTGAAAAAGTCGATCAAGAAAAAAAGATTAATTTATCGCACGAATTGACAGCTTTTGGGGCAACATATAGATATAGTGTCTTGGTTATTAATGAAAGTAGAGCACCCATCACGGAAATAAAGTATAGAATTAAATATCCACGTTTTCTCGCTTTGTCGAGAACTAATCCTACCACCATAAAGATAAAAACAACAAATTCAGAAGATAATGCAGTTAACCAAATTAATTTCGAAATAGAAAAAATAAGTGAAAATAGCAAGACACAAATTAATTTCTATTTCATTCCATTAACTCTTAAGAATAAAGGAAATATTAGCACGTACGTGACTTATGTCAATAATAAGGATTTTGTAAGAGTGTTAAATTCTGATGAACTTCAATTGACTCTCGAACCCCCAGTTATTCAACCGAAGATCATTTCCAGTGATAAAATTAGTAGCTTTCTTAAATTAGAAGGAATTAAAAAAGCTGTCAAAAGTTTTGGTTTGAATACCGATAAGAAGCTAGATTACGATTTGATTTTTGAGCAACTTGAGAAATTACTAGTCATGCACAAGTTTCAACTCATAGCTAAAGATGATAAAAAAAGAATCGTATGGTTCTTTGGCATTGATAAAAAGACTCAAAATGAAATCTTGGTGGTCGGACAAATTGTCTCGAAAAAAATTGAATTGCTTGCAGCATCGCAAAATCATTTCATTTTAATTTCCTTGTTGACAAACTTATTACAGGACTTTCAAAAGCATTTATTAAGTGCTGGAATCATCAATTCATTAGATCAAGTGATTCTCTTAGAATGTAAGTATTGTGGCGGAGTCTTGAACAGGTTTCCATCAAAAGGAGAATCCATTACTTGCCCAAATTGCAAAAAAGAGCAAGTAACATGGTAATCCTTTAGAATAGCTTCCATTCCTCAATCAATCGGTCATATCAACCCATTTCCTATAACAAAAAAATAAAATTATTAACTCGTGGATAAGTTAAAATTTACAAATCTAGCTTCTCAGTATTTGATCATTTTTGCCTTTATTTTTATGAATTAAACTAGATTAATTAATAATCCACTTTATAATTGAGATTATGATTATTGGGATTCAATTCTTCATTAATTTAAAATTCTGGCAGAAAAGTACGAACTTGCACCAGATTGATCATCTCACCAGATCTCATATTCATGGTGCATTTTTTTTCATTTTATTTCCATTACATTCATGCGCATACCAAAATCTTTATATATGTAAAAGAGCAATAGATATATAATAAATTCTTAAAAAAATTAAATTTTATAAAAAGAATTAAAATAATAAAAAAAAGTGGAGGAATGAAAAATGTCAGAATATATTAGTTGGAGCCCCATTAGAAGATTAATGAAACACAATGGAGCCATAATCGTTGCTCGAGATGCTGTGGATGAATTAGTAGATTGGATGGGTGCTTCTGCAGAAAAGATAACCAAAACTGCGTTAGCTTTGACCAAACACGCCAAGCGTAAGAAAGTGACTCGAGACGACATTCTCTTGGCCATTAAATATTTCTAATTTAGCCAATCAGCTAAAGCGAATGTTTTAATCGATTTCATAAATAATAATTTTCTTTTTTTTTATTTTGTAAAACATTCTCATTTTTTGCTTTCTATTTTAAAAGCTAATAATGTGAGTTCTAAATAATCTTGAGAAAAGAATGTGGAAATTTTTATATATTAAATTATCTTACTAACTCAAAATGACAATAATGTCATTTTTCTGAGGTGAAATTCAAATGGTAATCATAATTCAACGTCTTATTCAAAGAGTTTACAGTGGAAAATGGGAAGATCTTGAAAAAATTGATAAAAAATATACTGAACTCGAAAATAAAATGGGTTTTCCTGCTAAAAAAAGGTATCGTGTTCTGACAGGAGCACATGATAATAATACCATAATAATAGAGCGACAGTGGCAAAGCTTAGCACAATTTGAAAAATTACACACGAAAGCTTTTTTAGATCCTGAATATCAAAAGCTTGATGAAACACTTGAGTCAATAATAGAGATATCCTATCAAGAATTACTGGTTCCCCATCCCCCATTTCCAGAATAACTAAAGACAATCAATAATCTTCATGTGATATTTTTAAAGATTTCATTCAAGTAGAAAGAAAGGCTAATAACGGCAAAATTAAAACTCATTTAAAATTTTTTTCTTTTTCATTTTCCCTTCCTTTAGGTCTCATTAACTTCTCTTTTTAAAAGTGATTTTAGCGTTATACTTGATCATTTCATCAATGACCTTAGTAGCAGGAAAGATGTATTCTGCTTTTTTAAGAGCTCCATAAATAATATAATCTGCTCCCATGGCTCGTGCTAATGCTATTCCTGTTGCTTCACATGCGGGCTTGAAATATCCTTCAAATTCCGTGGTATTTAAACACCACTGTCCTATTATTCCAATGGGAGCGGTTCCGGTGGGTAATCCGAATTTTTCTTTTATCTGATAAATACCTCTCGATGCTAACCCGATGGAAGGCAAGTCTAACACATTTGTAAAAAGTAAAATGTTTTCTAAGCCTGCGTGCTCAGCTTTTTCAAGTAAACCTTCCTTTTTGAGTCCACCTCTCAGGATCTTTATCATCCCATTGATTCTAGGATCTCTTGGATTAAAAGCTTGCAGGAGTGCTGACTTTATATTACATCTTTTAATGATACTAAATTCTTCTTCTGAAGATTTAAAATTTATGGAGGTATAAATTATCTTCTCATGTAAGCCAATCTCTTTTGCATGCTTCATCAAGCTAATTCTAAGATCAGCTGAAGGAGCATTTAATAAAAAGGGATCTTCAGATATATTAGAGATAAAATCTATATACTTCCGAATGGCCTTTTCATGAATTCCAGCCACGTCCAATAGACACGGGTTTCCAGAACAGTCAGAAAGTTCCTTTTGCTTAAAAATCAACCGTTCAGCTTCTTCTTTATCAAAAATTCCTTGTTTCTCATTTAATACTATTTTGTCTCCTTTATGAAAAATGCTTCCGATCAATACGGTTGGATTTTCTCCCGGATGACCGCCAATTTTAATGTTTCCAATTGTTGCTAATTGTTGTTCTTTTGCAAAATTAAGCACGACTTATCATCAATATTAGAAAAAAATTGCTTAAGTTTAATTTCTTTTGATCCATTTTTTACTGTTCTTATTTATTTTTTAATAATTAGTCCATTCTTTCAAAAGAATTAAACATTTAATCATTCTTAGTTTTATTTAATGCTTTGAACATTAATGATAAATTTTAAGAAAAATCTTAATATATGGATTTAATCTTTTTTATTTAAGAATAAATTAAAAATCACAGGAATTATCATGAGTTCGAAAAATCCCTATAAACCCGATTCACTTAGTCTTGAACCCGGGAAAAAAAAAATATGGGTGCTCATGCTCCTTGGAGCACTGATTTATGCGGTGATCACATTGATCATCATCTCATTATCTGCAATTCCCGCCTCAATAAGGATTTTTACCATATTTACTTACATAATCGTGGGACCTCTTTCCTTTTATGCCATATGGTTATTGTTTTACCATTGGAAGAGAAAAAAGTGGCCCATAAATGAGGAAATGTTTGGAAGTCCACTTAAATACATGATGTTGTTCCTAATAATGGGTGTTTGTGTCATAAACTGGTCAGCTTATTGGAATACCGGTATTGACGTGATGTGGGAAGCGATCGCTATTTTATATTATCTCATAACTAACGATGTATTTGGAGCCCAAATTATTTATTCTGTAGGTGCAACTGCGATTACTCCTGCCCTTGTGGAAGAATTTAATAAATCCTTCCCCTCCGTCTTAGCTTTTTTTGTAGTATTACAAAGAAGTAACAAATCAGACCAAAAGAATAAGGGAATGTTAGGAAATGAATTAAACGGGTTTCTCATAGGACTCTTGATAGGGCTGACTTTTGAGGGAATTGAGACGGCAAGTTATATCGTCTTGACCCTTTTATCTGGAGGAGATGTTTTATTGCTTTACCTTCAAGTAACTCTCCGGAATTGGGGACCGATCCACATACTGGGAGGATGCCTGGGCGGATATGCTGCAGGTAGAGCAGAAAGACTACGATTTGAATTTAGCGAAGAGACTTTTCCCATGAAAACTCAAATCAGAAAATTTTTGAGGAGGTTTATTCCTATTTGGCTCATTCCAGTAATTTTACATTTTGCATGGAATAGCACTAATGTGTGGATTTTACTTATATTTTTGGCGTTCGGGATTCAAGACTCATTCGTTTATCTTCTTGCGGTCATTATCACTCAATTAGGATTAGCAGTCCTATGCTTTATCATATTGTACGTTTTTTATAAGCGAGCAAACAAGGTCGCTAAAGATGCTTACCGATGTCCTAACACGGGATTAATAGTAGCCAGTCAAGAAGTCTCTTGTGAGGAAATTAATGATATTAGAACTGCTGGGACTAAATCTGTCGCTGACCATGCTTCTGAAATAAATATTAATTACTGTCCAAACTGCCGTAATGTAGTAAAACCTACTGATAATTTTTGCAGGAATTGTAGATTTGATTTAAGACAAATAAGATCCTCGAGAAAGCCCTTTAAACTTTATGAAAGCGCGACCACCAAATTATTTATTATCAACATTATCGCAGCAATCATATTTTTAATTGTAAATATTGGATTATTCATACTAATCTTATTAAGTAATCCCATAGTTGGGTTAGCATTCTTCTTTATTCAAGGGATTTCTGAATTAATTACGGTGACCATGATGATATATTCCGCATTAAACCTGCGTAAATTGAGACAAGACTATGATGGCAGAAAGAGCATCTGGAATTGGTTATTTTTTCTATTCAATCTCGTCGGAATTACAGTGACTTTAATTGTATTTGGCATTATTTTTGTAATTCCGCTTATCCTTTCGATTCTTACGGGTATTATTCCCCTTATACAGTTGCTCATCGTAGTTGTTTTCTTGCCAGGAACCATCATTATCTTATATTTACTTAAGAAAGTTTTGAACAATGAAAAACAAGTGCTTCAATATCAAAGATGGTATTAGCTAACATTTAAATCGAAATCAAAACATCCCCATTCAATAATAATGAAAGAAGTTCATCCCGGAATTTATTTGATCAAAGAAACTGGATCCTTCAAGTCTGTTAAACCAACAGTTAATGTGTATGTTTTAGCTGGAGATGATGGATTAATTTTCGATGCAGGTTATGGAGACAAGATTACAAGAAATTTTATAATTGATGAAATTGAAAAAATTAGAAAGCAATATAATGCTACCAATAAAGAATTCAATTTAACTCGAGTTTTACCCAGCCATGCTCATCCAGATCACGTCTCAGGTCTGGATATATTGCGAAAACACTTGGGAGTGAAAATAATCCTGACCAAGAAAACGGCAAAGACCATGCAGAGCAAGAAGAATTATCTTAAATCATTTAAACCAACACTTTCCGATTATTATTTAAGAGATGATAAAGCATGGTCCCGCATCAAGCATGCTATTAACTATTACATGTGGTGGCGTCGTTATAAAAAGGCGTATGGATTGAAATTTATAAGTGATCCCGACGAGATAATTGATGATGATTCGGAAATTTCAATTAACCACCAGATTTGGAAGATTATTTCCTCACCAGGCCATTCTTCAGACCATGTGTCCTTATATAATGAGCATGAAGGAATTTTATTTTCCGGAGACAACATTATTAAAAATGTTACTACTTATCTAGGACCCAACGACTCAAATTTAGAAGATTATGTCGATACAATTAAAAATATTCAGAATCTGCCAAATTTAAAATTGATATTACCTGCGCATGGAATGGTTATTAAAAAACCCAAAAAAAGAATTCAAGAAATTCTGAATCATAGAAGGGAAAGATTTGCTGATGTGGTGAATTTAATAAAAAAAAACAACAAAAATGGAATCACGCCTTCTGAAATCATAAAAGAAATCTATCCAAATTCAGGTAAAACCATGGATCAAGTAGCAAGAGGTTGGATTTGCTTGACATTAAATAAATTGGAAACTCAAGGAGGTGTGATCCCCAAAAAAGGTAAAAATGAAATCCGCTTTTTCCCAACAAATAAATTATAATTCTTTTGGTAAACCCTCTTACTAAAATTAATCTATAAAAATAAATTTTTTAAAATTTCTTTGTAAAATGGATGCATTATTATTGATAAACCCACTTGATTGTGGTTGCCAGCGTAGCGCTTAACTTTCCAGGATTTTTTACTGATATTAGCACTACAATGGCACTTTTTTTTTTCAAAATTTTAATCTTTATTAACAAATGTTTCTTTTATAAATATAGCGAAGAAAATGCGACGGATTTTCGAATGAGATCATGCTGAAAGAAAATGAAAATTATTATCAAATAGCGTTAAAACACCTTGATAATAAAAATTATGAGGAAGCTCTTAACGTTTTAAAAATGGCATTAAATTTAGAGCCAGCAAATGCTAGATTAATGATAACCTTGGCTTATGTTCATACCCTAAATGATTTTAAGCAACTTTCCAAGGATGAAGTATTAGAATTGGAAAAAAAAGCAGTTGATTCAGATAAAAAATCTCCCTATGTCTGGAAATATCTTGGGATGATAAATAATTTAAAAGGCGAATATGATAAAGCAATAAACTGTTACAATAAGGCCATCGATTTTGATTCTGAAGATGCTGATCTTTGGCTTAAATTAGGTGAAGCTTACCGTAATAAGGATAAACTTTCTAAAGCATTTGAAATTTTTAAGAAAGCTACAAAAGTACAGTCCGATTTAATTGAGGCTTGGGATAATCTGGGAGATATCCATGTTAAAAAAGAAGAGATTGACAATGCGTTAAAATGCTATAGAAAAATAAACGAAATTATTTCAAACAAGGAAAAATCGACAAAAAATGAAGATTTGATTAGATTTCAAATTGAAAATCATGAAAAAATACTTTCCATAGATCCTTATAATGTAGATAGTTGGGAAAAGATAGGCAAACTATACGAGGATCTTGAAGAATACGATAAAGCGATTGAATCTCTTGAGAAAGCTACAGAATTAGCTCCTTACGACACTGATTTATGGGTTGAAATAGGAAATACTTATTACTTGCGAAAAAAATACAAAGGTGCTGTGAAATTCTATGAAAAGGCAATCGATATTGCTCCGGATAAAGTCAAATCCAAATTAGATAAAATTCCTATTATTGAGTCATATAAAAAATTGATTGAAACAAACCAAGATGATCCAAAATTATGGATTAATCTTGGATATATTTACGAATACAAGAATGACAAAAAAGAAGCCTTAAAATGTTATGAAGAGGCTCTTCGCATTGATCCCAATAATGCTCTGGCTAGATACAAGTGGAATGAAGCTCATGGATTAATCTAAAAGAGAGAACTAATCTTATTTTGAGACATTTTTAATCTTATTATTTTGTTTCGTGGACTACTTTGTGTTAATTTCATAATATGAATATCAATAATCTTTCACTGTCTGGATTTTTAAAACTGAAGATTTTATTAACTTAATTAAGATGATTGAAAACGCTCCGGAGTTCATGAATCATCTATTTCTGAAAAAAAACAAGATTGCATTTCGCCAATATCAGCACGATATTTTCGAGCAGTGTAAAAATAAAAATAGTTTAGTGGTTTTGCCGACAGGCTTAGGGAAAACAATCATCGCTATTTTAATGATATCTAATTCTCTGAAAAAGTATAACGGAAAAGCGAAAACGATAATTTTAGCACCCACTCGACCTTTAGTATCCCAACATGAATCATCATGCAAGAGGTTCCTAAAAATAGATCAAGAAGATATTTGCTTATTAACAGGCAGAGTTAAGCCTGAACAGAGGATATTGGCGTTTCAAAAAGCCAAAGTAATTATCTCAACCCCTCAAGTAATCAAGAATGATTTAATGCGTGGTCGATATGGTCTTGAGAGTACGGCATTAATAATTTTCGACGAAGCTCATAGGGCAAAGGGAAATTATTCTTATACTTACATTTCAGAGCAATATATACGAACTTGTTCTGATCCTCTTATTTTAGCTCTTACGGCATCTCCTGGAAAAGATGAGGAGAAGATACAAGAATTATGTCATAATCTCTACATAGAAAATATAGCATTCAAAACCTATAATGATGAAGATGTAAAGAACCACATTAATGATATTGAGACCATCACGGAAACAGTAGAATTACCCCTATATTATCTTGAAATATGCGAGATTTGGAATCATCTTTTTAAGAAATTTCTTAACTTTTTCATAGATCGAGAGCTAATCAATCCGTTTAAAAAATATTACTCGAAATTAGATTTTTTACACATTTGTGAAGATTTAAGCTTTGCATTAAGATATGATGGATATACTGATAATTATTTGGAAGACACTGAATCTCATGATGATGTTTTTCATTACTTTCAAAAGTTTATTCAGAAAATAAGAAATAACAACCTTAACATCCATTCAATATTCTCATATTGTTCTACTTGCATATCAATTCTGCATGCGAAGGAGTTATTGGAGACTCAAGATATTGAACTGTTTAAATCATTTTTAAATAGGATAGAATATAAAGCAGCACAAGATAACCAATCAGCTAAAAGAATTTCAACCTCTAAACATTGGAATTTCATGAAATCTATGTTAGATGATGAAGAATATTCCCATCTAACTCATCCTAAGATAGATAAGCTCATTGAAATTATAGATGAGGAGCAGGATTTATATAAGAACAGAAAACTCATCGTCTTTACTCAATATAGAGAGATGGCAGAATTATTAAAAAAAGAACTTACTCTCGCTTTTGCTGATCTTAAAATAAATAAGTTTATAGGACAAGCCTCTAAACATGATGATTTAGGCTTCTCTCAAGATAAACAAATAGAACTCTTAGATGAATTCAGAAATGGTAATATAAACATCCTAATCGCGACAAGTGTTGCGGAAGAAGGTCTAGATATTCCTAACGTCGATGCTATCATATTTTATGAGCCCGTGCCCTCTGAAATTAGAATGATTCAAAGACGAGGGAGAACTGGGAGAGCAAGAACTGGAAGATGTTATATATTAATTACAAATTCCACTAGTGATGTTCCTTTTTATAAGGCAGCGTGTCGAAAAGAAAAAAACATGAATATTGCCTTACAATATCCCGAGGATTTGATCCCAGCTAATAATTTTAAGCGAAATAAGATAGATTTATCTAATTCGGAAAAAATTAGTTCTGACTATGAAATTCTTAAAAATTTTAGGGAAAGACGAAGTAAAGAAAAAGAACTTTTGGCAAATAAAGCTATTGAAGAGATTCTCGAAGAGATCGATAACTTTGCCCAATCAAGTAAATATCAGAAACTAAAAGAGTGTGGAGTTACTTTTTATCATGATTTATTGAATATTGATCAAAAGCAATTGAAATCTAAAATCCTTAAAATAAAAGGAAAAACAACTTCATCTCAAAAAAATCCAAGGAAGCGCCTCAGTAAGAAACTCAAGACTTTAATCAATATCACTAAAATTTACTGCAAAAATAATAGAATTCTCTCTTCTAAACTAAAATCCTTAGCAAATGATGAAGATATTGCGGATCATGTTTTTCATAAATATTTGAATCAAGCATGTTATCTTGGTTATTTAAAGAAGGATAAGAATTACATAGAATTAGTGGAAGAATGATACATTAACCATGGTAAAACGTTATTTTCCTAAAACTTTACTTTCTCTTTGCCCCTTTTTCTAAATAAGAAATATACAATGATGAGAAAGAAAAATCCAATGGGCATGGCAAAAACTGATGGATTTCCTCCGCTGAAAACGAAAAGGTAATACGTGATGGTCATGATTGAAGCAAAGAAGGCTATTATGCTCCCAAATTGACTCGTGAAATTTTTCATTCGAGTTAATGCCATGTAGAGCTTAAAATTCATCTTTTTAATGACTTCCAATTCTTCTTCATTCAAGGAGCTCAACACTTCAGAATTTTCATAATAAATCCCTAATCGTGGATCATACTTTCCTTTCAAGCTTCCTTCACTTATAAGAAAGATGATGTGATCTTGTAAGTTTTGTTTTTTAATTTTCAATTCCTCATTTAAAAAGCTCGTTGTAAGGAATTGATTTGATACTGCTTTAATTGCCATTTCTATGTAAGCTTTAACTATAGTCCTTTCCAAACTTTTCACTTTTTCGGTTAATGCAGCCTCAAATTCATTGAGGAATAATTTGAAATCCTCTAAAATGAATTTGTTTTTTATTTTGAAATTACTGGATTGCTTCTTAAAATTCTTTACCTTATTCTTAATTCTTTTATTAAGAGAAGAAATTTGATTCTCAATATTTTTAGATCGTTTATGGATTTTATAATACGCGCGTCTAAATTCTTTTATTTCTATATCATCTTCGACCTTGGTCTGTAGCGTACCAAGTAACTGACTTATGTGAATCTTATTATTATTGATATATTCAATCAAGCGATCACGCAACACTTCATCCTTTAAAACAGTTAGCTTTTCATCCACTTTTTCTTTCTTATCGTTAAATTCTGTTAAAAATAAATTTTTGTTCTCAACTGAAATTTCCATGAGTTCTATTTTAAGCTTATTAGATTCGTTAATAGACTCAAGGCTGATTTCTAGCGAATTCTCAATTTTTTCTTGAAGAGATCTTAATTCAAGTTCTAATTTTTCCCATTTCTTATCACTGATTTCCTTAACCTGTAAATATGATTTATCCTGCGATTTTTCGATGTTTTCAATAATTTGCTTGAATTCTGCTTTCAAATTACTTCGAAGATCATTGTATTCTTGTTCTATATGATTTTGTAAGTAGATAAAGGTCTTAAGGCATGTTGATATGTTATTAATCGCTTTTCCATTGTTCTCAAGCATTGCATTAAAATACGATTTTGTCTCAATATATTCTTTACGACTTTCAATATTGATTTTCAGTTCGAATACTTTTTTGTTGAATTCTTCAATCATTTTATTTTCCATTTGATTGAAATCCTTTATGCGGTTTTGGAGTTCTAGCATGTTCACATTCAAGGTTCGATTTCTAATAGAACTGTCATAAAGAGCCAACAACTTTCCTAATACTTCTTGATTTAACTTCAATAATTTGTTTTCAATAAAATTTCTTAATTCTTTATTCTTATAGTATTCCTCCGTAAAAACAAGGATGACCTTTTCACGTTCATCTAATTCAGCATTAAGCTTGGAAATATCAATTAAATCCTTGATTCTTTTCATTAAGACCTTACATTTCAAGTTCAAATCTTTTTTTAAATCCATTATTGATACGAGATTTGATTTTTTATCTTGCGTGTAATCATGGATTTTATCTGTAATAATGTTATTAATGTACTCCTCCTTTAGTATCATTATTTCCTGGGTAAGATATTCAGAAAAATTGTTCCATTTTACTATACTAACATTTGAATCATCAAAATTATCAATTTTTTCTTTACAGTCTTCTAGTTTCTGTTTATAGTGTTCATTAATTTTTTCAAATTTGCTATTTATGCGATTAAATCCTTTTTCCACGTCCTTCAATTGTTTATTTCTTGCCTGATCCAAGCTATCTTTCAATTCATTTAATTCTTTTTTCAATTCAAAAATATGTTCAGCAACGAAGTTGTTAAAATTCTCGATAATTGCTCTATTCCGTTCTTCTTTAACTTTCTTTTTTAATGATTGAACTTGGAGATCGATTTTTTCGATTATTTCCTCTTCAGCATTTTCACAAAATTCTTGCAAATATCTATAAAGTAAATATAAACTCTGTTTTTTGTTCACTTGCTCTTTGACGATGTCTTGGAGTTGATTAATTTCTTTTGAAGTGTTTTTTAATAATTCATTAGATTCTTTTTTAATTATACTCGAGGCTTCTTGAAATTGGCCATTTTGCATTTTATCTTGGGCTTTTTTATTAATATCCTCTATTTCTTGGTTTATTTTAATCTTATAATTAATGATCGTGGTTATTTTTTCTTGATAAAAATTGAATCCATCTATATAATAATCAAAAACCTCGGTCATTTCAGATTTAATACCTAACCAGTTATTTATAATCTTATTGCGCTTTTTTATGATGATATCTTCTTTTGAAGTGATTTTTTGAGAAATTTCATAAATCTTTTTATCAAAGTCGAATACATTAGTCCTTATTTGATATAGTCTTTCAATTATAGAATTGAAATTATCTTCTGAATAGCCACTCTTACTCAATTCTTTTAGATATTTTTTAAATTCGTCTATTTTTTTTCTTATAAGATCGGCATAAATGAATATTTTATCTTCCAGTTGTTCTAATGCGTTATGTAGATCTCTTAGTTGCTCCTTTTCTGCTATTTTTTTCTTGAGATAAGAATCTGTCTCATTTAATCTCTTGCTTAAGACAGAATATAACTTATTCCATTGAGAAATTTCTGAGCTTAATACATTTTGAAGTTGCATGTAATACAAATCAAGGTTAAATGAGTTTTCTATATTTTCATTAAGAAAATCAGCATCCATTAAAGCATTTCTTAAAACGAACTTTAATCTTTCTCTTGCATAGTCTATCTCATTTATTATCAGATAACTTTCAATTTCTTCAGTGATTTGAGATGAAGTGTTCTTTAATTTTAAAATCATGTTGTAGATATCATTTCTAATATCTTTGAGTTTTTCTTTCTCATCCAATATTTGTCCTAAATTTATATTAGTATCCGAAACAATCAACTTCTCTAGGAGAAAATCTAAATAGAAATACCATTTACCAAATCTCTTCTTGACTATTTTTCCCTTAAAAAAATTTTTTAGGATCATTTCCTCCATTAATGGGATAATATCTTCCTTCAAGCTCAATGGTTCGGAATTATATGAATTTTTATATCGCTTATAAATCTCTTTTATTGAAATTATATTGTTTTCCTTTAATTGCTCATGTATCTCTTGAGCAATTATTTCCTTTCCACTACTTAGATTTCTAATAAAATTGTGAAATTCAATTTTATTGTCTAAAATTTTTAATTTAAATTTATAGTTTAAATTAATATAGGAGATAACCTCCTCTATTCCATGAGTTAATCCGAAGGTCTTGGTGATTCGAATTAAATCAACATAACCATTTTTTTCAAGATGTTTAAAAATAACTCTTTCAATCTCGCTTATGAATTTTTTAAAGATTATCGACAATAATATTATCAATTTCGATAATTCCATCAATTTAATGGGATTTAACCCCATATCTTCATTCAATATTTCTCTAATACTTGCATTAATAAAAGAATATATTCCGACTGGATTAAAATCCACTAACCAACTATAATTCTTGAGAGTATACACCAGCCAAAAGGTGGTATTAATTCTCCCATTAATTTTTTGAAAGCTAAATCCTCCATTTTCTTTCTGATGTTGAAGGAGATATTCGATTGACTTTTCACTGACTTCTGTTTCCAAATCCAAGAATTTTAAAGCCAATAACTTATAAATCAGCTCCGGATCTCTTTTTTTATCACTTATTTTTGATATTATTTTTTCTCTCCTGGTTCGCACGTCAATACCTAAAAGATTGAAAATCTCCAATACAAAATACAGTGTTCTAGCGCGAGAAGTTTTATCATCAATTTCACAATCTTCGTTTAAACAATGAATAAACGAATTTCCTTTTTTATGGGACATTATAAAGTTAATGATAAATATCGCATTATTATCGGTGCTTCGTGAAAGGAGATATTCTTCTAAACGACCTAAAAGTTTTAAAGTTGCAATAGCAAAAAAAGTTGACCATACATCAGGTAATTGATTGGAATTAGGGAGAAGTTTAAAACCTAATTTATCATTATCTCTAACTTCGCATTGTTTGATGAAATCGTAAATTTCATTGCTATTTCTTTGAGCATTTTCACCTAAGTATTTTTTTAACAAGAGAAACCAGAATAGATGCTCGAGATTTAAATTAGCAATGGAAAACAGATTCTCATTAAAAGTTTTACAGATATTTATAATCGCATTGTAAGAGCTTAAATAAAATTTTCCTATTTCTCTCCTTTGGAGGACAACAAATGATCTAAAGGGCTCCTTTTTGAAATCAGTAATATACGGGTATGCCGTTTTTCCCTCAATTATAGTCAAGTAAGTCAAAAACCCCTAAAACTTTCATTTTATTATTAATGGTGATCCACCAATTTATTTTTAACCTATTAATAAAGTTATTTAATTTTATATTATTTTTATACAAAAATTAACTGATTTTACTTTTAAAATAAACTCCTATCATTCCGTGCTTAACAATGGTGACTAAGAGACTAAAGGGATTGGAATATGCAATAAGGGATGTCAGTGCAGTGGCAAATGAAGTGAAAAAGACAGGAAAAAAAATTTATCACTTAAACATAGGAGATCCTGTAATTTATGATTTTAAAACACCCAATTATATTTCAGATGCTTTAGCAAATGCGACCTATTCTGGAAAAAATTTTTACGTAGATAGCTTGGGGGTAAAAGAATTAAGACATGAAGTGGCCCTGTACGAAAGAAGTAAAAATAATGTACTTCTGAGTGCTGATGATATTCTCATAACTTCAGGAGTTACCGAAGGAATTTTTTTTGTTATTGCTGGACTGTTAGAAAATAAAGATGAGCTTCTCATTCCGGGTCCTTCTTATCCCGTCTATATTAATTATTCAAGGTTTTTTGATGGAGTTCCAGTCGAATATGAACTTGAAGAAAATAATTATTGGGAACCTAACATTGATGATTTGAGAAAAAAAATAACGGATAAAACTAAAGCAATATTGATCTGTTCACCAAATAATCCAACAGGCATCTTATATGGCAGAAAGCAAATAAAAGATATCATAGATATTGCAGGTGAGCATGATTTACCCATTTTGTCTGATGAAATATACGATCAAATAACGTTTGAAAAAGAATACATATGTCCCGCTTCGCTTACTAATGATGTACCCATAATTGGAATGAATGGATTTTCAAAAGCTCATCTTGCCACGGGGTGGAGGATGGGATATATATATTATCACGACCCCGAAAACAAGTTGGCAGAATTGAAGGGGGGAATAGAAAAACTAGCTCGAGCTAGATTATGTGCAAATTCCATCGCTCAATATGCTGCTATTGAGGCTATAAGAAATCCTGGACCCCACACGGAAGAAATGGTGAAAAAATTGAAAGAAAGGCGTGATTTTTCCTATAAACGGCTAAAGCAAATTGAAGGATTAACTTGTAACAATGCAGATGGTACTTTTTATTTGTTTCCCAGGATCGAATTGTCTGAATTTAAGAGATGGGAAACTGATAAAGAATTTGTAATTGATTTGCTTAAAAAAACAGGGATATGTACTGTATATGGTTCTGGATTTGGAGAATATGGAAAAAACCATTTTAGATTAACCTTTTTGCCTGATTTGGATACTTTAGAAACGGTTTATAATTCTCTTGAAGAGTTCTTAAAATAAGAAAATTTAAAATAAAAACTTAAAATGAGGCAAAAAATAAAATCTATTTGCCCGTTTCTTTATGTTTCATGACTCGATTTAATCCTTTTAATAAAGCTAAAACGGAACTCATTACGATATCTTCATGGGTCGCACTTGTTTTTACCACGTGATTAGTTTCTAAATCCATTAATTCAATCGTCACATGACCTAATGCCTCAGTACCTCCCGTTACAGCATCAATTAAAAATTCCAATAGTTTAATCTTGCTCATGGGCTCAAAACACTTTACTATTGCTTTTACTGATGCATCAACAGGCCCAACTCCAATTGAAGAGGCTGTTTTTTCAGTATATTTATCGCCATTATTTCTTATTTTTAATCTAACCGTACTGGTGGGCGTTACGGAGCCCGTTAAGACAGTGAGTTCTTCTAATTTGACATATTGCTCTTCTTCTGGAAGCTCTCCCATGACATCCTTCACAATAGCCAAAAAATCTTCTTCCATTACTTCATGTCCTTTATCACCAAATCTCTTTACATGATCGAAAATCTTTTTAAATTGAAGCTCTGACGTCGCGATTCCTAAATCATCTAATTTAGCTTTGAGAGCATGACCTCCAGTATGTTTACCAAGTCTGATGGATTGCCTTACGATCTGTTCAACATTGTCCGTGCGATGGATTCCGATCAATTCTGGTGTGATGGGTTCGTAGGCTCGTGCATGTTTAATCATTGCATGAGCGTGGATTCCAGATTCATGGGCAAATGCATTCTGTCCTATTAGCGGCTGTAGTCTACCGATCTTAATCTTTCCCCCACAATAACTTTCGACTAATTTCGCCGTGGGAAATATCTTCCTGGTATTTATATTCATTGATATTCCATATAAGGCATGTAATGACATGGCAGTTTCCTCAAAAGAAGCATTCCCTGCTCTCTCACCCAGGCCCATTATTGTGGTCTGCGCCTCTGAGGCTCCGTTCTCAAATCCTGCGATAGTATTTGCTACAGCTAATCCGAAGTCGTTATGGCAATGAACCGCAATCCTTATATTATTCGGTAAAGCCTCACGGTTTTTTCGGACAATATATCCAAAGGCATTTGGAGTAATCGTCCCTACGGTATCTGGAATGTTAACTCGAGTGGCTCCACACTCTACTGCTAATTTATTTGCTTTTAGTAAAAAAGTTAAATCCGATCTAGTGGCATCTTCAGCTGAAAATAAGACAATTGAATAATGCTCCTTAGCATAAGTTACATGTTTTTGAATGCTTTCTAATACCTCCTCTCTTGTCATTTGAAGCTTGTTTTTCATGTGTAAATCTGAAGTGGCAATGAATACATGTATGCTATCCATGTCAGCTTCAATCACTTTATCTATATCAATTTTTCGCAATCTGGCAAGACCATTTATCTCTGAATTCAATCCTAATTTTGCAATATCTCTACATGCTTCAAAATCCCCTTCAGATATCACGGGAAATCCTGCTTCAATTATATCAATTCCTAATTGATCTAAAGCCTGAGCTATTGATAACTTCTCCTCGTGGGTGAAGCTTATTCCTGGTGTTTGTTCACCATCTCGAAGGGTGGTGTCGAAAAAATATGCCTTTTTAGGGAGGATCAAGGATCCCTTAAGTTCATTCATCATGTGCGAAACAAATATGTCATTTTTTTCCGTCATTTTTAACTAACCTATTTTAATTTAATATTGTTTTAATGCCCCTCTCATTTAAGAGATAAAAAAACACTCAAATCTAATAAAATGAGATGAGGCTTATAGTAATAAGAGTAAATTTAATAATCCTAACAACAAAGATAGAGATAAAATCAGCTTCAAATATTTGCTTCCATGAGAAGTACCATTAGCTTGAAGCACTTTCAATTATTTTTTTCCCTTTTTGTTGTTAATTAAATGAAAAAATTCACTCAACTATTAAAAATTTACTGTTTCTAAAGAGTTAGAAAATATTTATGGTAAGATATCTTCATTTAATCAGGAATATTTTTCACTAGAACGATATTTTTAATGAATCTGATGATGATTTGATTCTATTCAAAGATTTTAATAATCTCATCTAATTTATTTTGAAACTTCTTAAGGCGATTTACTAATAAAGAATTAAAGAGTTCCTGTTGGTTTTGATCCAATTCATTCATGTCTATTTTATCTTTAGTTATAAAATCTTCTAATAAAAGAGAGATTAACAACAAATCATTGTCTATTATGGGAAACATCCCTTCAAGCATTCTAGAATCTTCAGGCAGAGTCTCTTTAATATTTTGAAAAATATCAGAGATTGATTTATCAGGAAATAATTTTTCTAAAAGGCGTAAAATAATGTCTAAATGAGATTTGAAGAGCAAATTGATATTTTTTTTAAAAATTAAGGCTTTAGGAATAATTGTTTGATTTAGATCTCCAAAAATGGTAAGCATTTTAACCGCTTCAACTTTACCTTTATCTGTTATTTTGTAAAGTTTCCTGGTGCGACCTTGCATGATCTCTGTCCCTGATTCTTTAATTAAGTTTCGCTTCTCCAAATCGCTTATAACTTGATAAATAGAAGGAACATGATCCCAAACCTTTAGTTCAGCACCTCGATATTCCATGATTTCCTTTCCATCCTTGATGAGCTCTTCTAAATCTATTAAAAGATCTTTATCAAGCTCCACTTTCTTTAAAAAAATCCCGCTAAAATGCTTTAACAAGGGATCTTCTAATTCATTCCTTAACTTCCTTATATCCAGTTTTTTTTTATTTGGATCTCCATAAAATTCTATCACCTTTTCGCTAAATTCGATAAATTGAATCGTGTTTTTAACTTGAGCTTGACGATTTTCCAGAATTTCCTTTTGTAAAATATCATTTATTTCATAAGGATGTGATTCCCCTTTTTCTTCTAATATTGACAATATAATGAATTCCGAAGCAGCTCTTGAAATTTTTTTGAAAAAATGATGCTCTTTGGGAGTCATTATGTGTAAAAGAAAATGCAAAAACATTTAAATATTATTAATAATCTTTAATATTAAGATAAATTAATATTAACAAAAATTAATATCATTATGAAACTTTTTAATAATCTAATAGAAAGAACCATGATATGGAGGAAAAACTAGATGAATAAAAAAAGCTTTATCAAGGGGGTCTATTTCTATGGCACGTTTTTAGATGGACTTATGGGAGTATTAATGGTAATTTCAATTTACACAAGAACATTAATAATTCCATATTCGAGTACTTCTAATGAATATCAATTTGCCATGGGATGGGCTGCTTCATTAATGTTTGGGTGGACTGTTTTATTATTCTGGGGAAGTTTCAAACCCATTGCACGAAAAAGTATTTTATTAATGACAGCTTTTCCGGTTGTTTCGGGTTTGATTTTAACTGAAATAATGACAGATGCAATGGGTCTCGCGAATATTTGGTTATTTCAATCAATCGCAATAATGCCGGTTTTATTAATTAGCTATTTTTTAAGCACCAAAATAGAACAATCAAATGTACAGAGAGAATGATGTCATGAAAAATAAGTACAAACTACTTTTAATAAGAATTGCCTATTGGTGGGGGGCCATTGGAGATGCATTATTGGCCATTGAAATGTTTTTTTCAGCATTAATGGGGGTTCAATCTCCTTTTACGGGATTAGGACTTACGATTATCGGAGGGGTGCAATATCAATATGCGATGTGTTTAGCAGCGACTTTCATGTTTGGATGGACTTTTCTCTTAATATGGGCTGATAGAAAGCCAATTGAAAGAAAAGACATTATTCTGCTGACATTGCCGATTATTGTTGGAATTCAGATCTCGAAGATACTTGCCTATAATTTTGGGTTAATTAATTTTGAGATAATGCTAGGCTATACAATACAGCGAATAATCTTTTTAAGCTTTTGCGTATTCTGCTACTTTCTTGCATTAAAATGGAAACAAAATGAAATAAGGATAGTATGAAGGAATGGAATCAAAAAGTATAAAAATTATATACCTCAGATTATGCTACTGGCTACCTGCTATATTGGACGTATTATTAGCGGGAGATTTGATTTTATATTTATTATTTGGCACCACTTTTTATTTAAATTATTCTGTTTTCACCCCCCTCACACAGTACTTTGCCCGACAGGTAATTCCGCTGGTAATTGGATGGACCATTCTTTTGTTGTGGGGTGTTCAGAAACCATTAGAACGAAAATTTATCCTGCTATTGACAGCACTGCCTCTGTTGTTACTTGGGATTCTTCTTGACTTGATATTATTAATATTAGGAAATGAAGCTGCCTCATTGGAAAATAATTTAATCTCATTGGCTATTCAGGCAATCTTAATGTTTCTCATTCTTATGGGATATTTTTTTGTGAGAAATTAAGAATTAGATAATTGAATATTATTAACTACTTTTTTTCCTCATTTTATTCTCTATAGTATCAATATAAATTCGAATTCAATACTAAATCTCAAATTTTAAATATAATTACTAAGATCTTGTTATTATTATGGCTATTCAATTAACTCCAGAAGAGTTCATTCAAGGTTTTAGTAGCTTATTATTTAGTGTAATTTCAATAATGGTCGGGTTACTATTGATAATTAGGTACCTGCAGTACCGCCAAAATACTCTCCTTTTAGCCGGTCTTACGTGGTGTTTGATCGCATCAACTTGGTATACTGGTGGGATTAATTTTATATACGTCTTAATAACAGGAACGTCAATTAGCGATGAGGCTTACTTTTTATGCTATCTCTTTGTTCCATTTACGTTAACTTTGTGGATAAGTCTTTTCACTGTCCTTAAAAATATACAAAAGCGAAAGTTAATCTTAGGATTCTTAATAATACAAGGGATCATCTATGAAATAATCCTCCTTTACTTTATCTTCACTGATCTATCTGTTGTTGGTTATAAGGAAGGTCTTTTTAATGATGAATTGACTTTACCCTTTTCTATTTATATGATTGTTATTTTGATTATCGCCATCATAACAGGATTATGGTTTGCATTAGATTCGATGAAATCAGAAAAGAAAGATATAAAACTAAAAGGTAAATTTCTTACAGCGGCTTGGTTATCATTTGTCATTGGTGCTGCTCTCGATACTGGATTGGTCTCTTTAACTCCTCTTTTGTTAATAATAACAAGGCTCATTCTAATATCAAGCGCATTTGAATTCTATTTTGGCTTCTTTCTACCAGAATGGTTAAAAAGATTATTAATAAAAGAAGATTAAATTTTTCTTTTTTTTTAACAGAAGTTAGATAATTTCTAAGGAAATATCTATATAAGATTCACTTTCATCAAGTGAAATATGTATTTCTTCAACATTACAAGACACTTTTTTATTTAAATTATGCAAATAAATACCTTCTGTAATTCCACATGCAATGTAAAAGAAATAAATGAAATCTTCTTTTAAGAATTCAGAATTCTTAACCCTATAAACGATTTTGTTTTCTTGTAATTCTAAAATTGAAATATCCAAATCATCTTGAAAGAAATCATATGAATTATAGAATTTTTGGAATAATTTCAAATAGGTTTTTGAATCAGAATTTGATCTTACCCTTTCGAATTCTTTCACATAAGAAATTCCTATGGGAAAATCAAAAAAATCCAATATTTTGATTCCCACTCCCTTAAAAAGACTTTTTTTATCAGGAAAATTCTCTTTTAATCCAAATAATAAGGCTTGAAGAAAAGAAATAACCAGATCTTTTTTCAGATATTTTCTCGTTTTGCTAAAATATAAATGAGCTGCTCCTATTTCTTTTTTCTTAACTATTCCGGCTTTCTCTAAACCCCTTAGATATTTTGATACCGTATTGCGATGAATACCACTTTCATTTGATAGTTCGGTGATAGTTAGACCTGAAGGCACTTTTGTCAATGTTTTTAATATTTTTGCCTCATAATTATTTTTATTTTTTCCACTCATGGACAATATCTATGTCTTAAATTATTTTTTTCTTTTATAAACTTGTGTGTATTATTGTTGTGCGATATTGCACAACCTTTAAATAGTAAGAAAACCCAACAAATTATTAAAATTATATAATTAAAAAATTAATTCTTATCAATTCTGAAAATTATTACTAAATATTTTTTCAAAACCAATTATAGATGATTAAATCATGATAACAGACCGTATATTATTAACCACCCCGTGTTATCCTTATCCCACCTTACCGGCAAATGACTCCCTTACTGATGCGACTGGTCAAAGATTCACGAAAGGTGATGACATCTTCACGTTAATATCTCATACTCATTGCTATGCAAATCATATTTTAGCGCAAAATATCGATATTCCAGCCGTGTTGCTTGAATACCCCCGATGGGAAAATTTTGCTAAGGAAGTCGATAAAGGTTATGCTACTCTTGGTATTAGTGCCTATCCTCCTCATTTGGATATGGTAATGAAAATGTGTGAATACATACGTGAAAGTTCACCTGACACCACGATTTTATTAGGTTCATATGCAGCACAAGCTTTTAAGGGAAAGTATGATGAAGAGACTCAAAAGAAATACGTGGATCATGTGGTTAAAGGTGAAGGTGTTAGATTTTTACGAGAATTTTTGGGAGAAAGTACGGATCGCCCCATAGATCAGAAATTAATGCCGAAATGTGGCGGAGCACCGTGGTTTATAAACAAGTATCCTGTTGGTAATGTGGGATTCCTCGTGTCTGGTCTTGGTTGTCCAGGTGGATGCGACTTTTGCTCAACGACTGAAATGTTTGGATATAAAAGGCTTAAAATATTATCGCCAGATGACCTAATAGAGCACATGCACCTTTATCACAAGCATTTTCCCAAGGTTAGACAGATTTTTGT
>SDNN01000125.1 GCA_004524425.1 Promethearchaeota archaeon | reverse complement strand
TTTATGTTTTTCATGAACTTTCATAATTTCACCACTATAATTCATTAATCAGTAAGTATAAAAGATTTTTTTGTCTCCTTTTTCTACTATTTCTTCTAGTTCTTCAATTTCAATATATCCATCAGAATAAAATAAGGTGCTGATGGCTTCAGAGCCTGTTTTAATCGGAAATATTTTTTGAACACCATCTACTTCTCTCAACTCCACGGCTTTAAAATGATGTCTTCCGATAGGGCTATAGATTCTTTCACCAATTTCTATTTCCTCAGCATTTTTGCCTCTTAGGGGATATCCAGACAATCTCCTCAAAAAATCATCAATAAAAACATAAAAGCAACTTAAAGCCGAAGTTGGATATCCAGGCAGTATGAAGATTATCTTATTTTGAAGTTTGGCGAAAATCAATGGTTTGCCCGGCTTTATTTTTATCCCGTGTACTTGTACTTCAATATTCTCGAAGGTATCTAATACTCTTACTCCTAAATCACCTTCTCCCTTAGAGGTCCCTCCGGATAAGATTACTAAATCACTCTCCTTAAGTCCTTTCTCAATTATTTGTTTTAATTGTTCAAAATCATCTTTTACGATTCCGAGATAATTTACTTCTGAGCCTGTATTAGAAATCGCTTGTTTCAAAACAATAGAATTGATATCATAAATTTGCCCGATCTCTAGATCTGATACTTTATTTGTCACGAGCTCGCTACCGGTGCTAATTAGACTTATTTTAGGTTTTTGATAAACGGGAATAGTTTGGATTCCACACGCAGCAAGTATACCCATCGTAGGGAGATCCACTAAGGTATCTTTTTGAATTATTGTCTCTCCATTTTTGACATCATGTCCGATATCAACAATATAAGTACCAGGAGTGACTGCTTGAGAAATCAAAACTTTATCATCTTGCTTTTGAGAATATTCAACAATCACCACTGCATTAGCCCCTTCGGGAATGGCTGCTCCCGTTGCTACGTAAGAACATTGACCTTCTTTTATTATTTTTTGTGGAATATCTCCCGCTTCAATGATCTCAATTTGCATAAGCGGAATCAAGTTATTCTCTTCTGCTCCAAATGTATCTTCTGCTCTTACTGCAAATCCATCCATACGAGATTTTCTAAAATGAGGTACATCAATAGGACTTTTCACATCTATTGATAACTTTCTGTTAAAACTATCTTCTAATTTTAATTGTTCTGTACCCAGTTCTAAGCGAGGTAATTCTTTTAAAAGGATTCTGAATTTATCAACAGATATAGTTTTTAAAAATTTAATCTTGAATCGCCTAATGAGTTCTAATTTGAAAATATTTAACTTATTGATTTATATTTTTTATTTATAATATATTAACCCAAGAGAAGTTAATGCGTCCATTCGGAAGGACCGTCGATTAATTCTTCTTTTTTCCATACTTCGATTTCAGATTTATAGCGTTCTACTGCAGTTCTTAGCGCTTTAAAACCTTCTTCTCGATGAGCAGAAGCGACAACTACATATACAAGATCTTCGGAAACGTTAAAATCTCCTTTTAAATGAATTATTTTGATATCTACTATTCCTTCAGTATTCTTGATATCTCTACAGATTCTGGCAATTGTTTTGTTTGCCACCTCATCATATGCATCAATAGTTAAACCACTAACAGGTTCGCCATCTTTAGAAGTTTCTCGAACAATACCATTAAATGAAAGTATCGAACCAGCTTCTTTTATGTTTGGATGTGATTTTATGGTTTTAATTATTGTGGAAAAATCGATTTCTCCCTTCTGATATATGCCAGAATTAATATTTTTATTTTGAGTGTTCATTATATTTATCCTCCCGAGACTGGCAACATAAAGGCAACCTTATCTTCTTTATTTAATCTATAAGTTTCAATTTTTTGCCGATTTATAATAGAATGGTTAACAGCAACAGAGATGGATTTTTTAATTTCTCCATTATCAGAATCTAATAAAATTTGTTCAAGAGAAGGATATTTGACTATCAAGCGCTGAATTAAATCTATTAAGGACTTGTGATTTAATAAATGAAATGTTTCTTTTTCTTTCTTTGTTATTGTTTTAAAGTCAGCAAAATATAAAATTTCAACCAAATTTAATACACCTCAATGCTAATAATAAGGTTCTCTTGAATCTACTACTTCCCTAACTATGGCTTCAAAATGAGTCAAGGAATGATCTCGATGTAAGTCATCTTTCACATTTTTTCCTGAGTTTGCCTTATATAAACAACCAAAAAGATTTCCATCGCAACCGACCCGTAATTTGGTACAGCCCATACAAAATTTATGACCAGGATGAATCACTTCAATAATAGCGCCATTAGGTAAGAATATTACTTTACGATTTTGCATCATACCTCGAATTTTAACATCAAACGATCTTTTTTCGAGATTGTAAATTGTTTGTTCTAAATCAACATGATATTTTTCATAAAAAGCCCTCTGCGCCCCCACAGCATTTGATCTCGTATGGAGTTCTATTAATTGTAAAACTACTCCTTTTCTAGCCGAAAGTTCAATCATTTCTTCTAATTCATTATCATTCAATCCCTTTAGTACGACATAATTAATTTTAATGGGATTTAGGTCAACTTCTTTTGCCTTATCTATTCCTTTTAAAACTTCCTCCAATGTGTCAGAACCAGTAATTTTCTTGTATATATCTGGTTTGAGGGAACATAATGAGACATTAATTCTGTTCAAACCGGCATCGTGTAAATCCTTAGCCATTTTATAAAGAAAATGACCATTAGTAGTCATAGAAATGTCTTTATATAAATTTAAATTGTAGACATTTTGAATTATCTCAACAATTTCTTTTCGACATAGAGGTTCTCCTCCAGTAAATTTTATCCGGGTTACATTCAAGACTTCAGCTAGTAAGCGACATAGTTTGGTGATTTCTTCAACATTCAATTCATTTGTCTTAGGTATGAATCCCTCTTTATCACAATAAATGCAATTATATTCACATTTATCTGTTACGGAAAATCTGATATGTTTAATTTCTCTATTGCATTTATCTTTCATTTTAATTCTTAGGTTTTTTAATTTTCTTTTCTACTTTGATATCTTTAATATTTGTTGAGGGGTATTGACCTTGCTCATCTTTTTCATACATTTTAACTAAATCCCAAATATTTAAGAGTGCAACATTAACGCCTGTTAAGGCTTCCATCTCCACACCAGTTTTTGAGATGCTTTTTACCATACAAATTACCTTTATTGACTGCTCATTTTTATATTCAAATTCTATTGAAGAATGCGTTATTGGGATAGGATGACATAAGGGAATTAAATCGGGTACTTTTTTAATGGCATTAATACCTGCAATTCGTGCAATTGTCTCAACATCGCCTTTTTGAACTTCTTTATTTCTAATTCGTGTAATAGTACTTTTTTGTAAAATAATTGTTCCCGATGCAGTTGCTTCTCTAATAATAACGTCTTTTTTAGAAATATCAATCATTATCTTATTTAGTAAAGTTTTATCGATATAAAATTTTAAACATAACGACCTAAGTAGAAAATTTAAAATTATCTTAAATAATTTTTCTTTATGCCAAATAATTTTGTTTTAATAATTATTTTTTTAAAGAAACTGAAGTTGCCTTAAAAGAAGCATACACCTTATCTCCAATGTTTAGATTTAAATCATCTCGCGCATTAAATGTGATATATGCTTTCAATCCATTTTCTAAAGTAATTTGAATTAGTTCTTTACTCACTATCAACATTTCTTTAACTTGACTCTCTATATTATTCCTTATGCTTGATCTAAATAAAATTTTAGATAATACAATGTTTTCTGGTCGAATAAATATGGTTACCCTTCCAGATTCGAATTCTGATAAGCAATGTAAATTGAAATTCTCCGTTTTTACTTCTGCATAACCATTTTTATTTTTTATTATTTTACCCTCAATTATGTTTTCAATGCCCACGAAATTAGCCACTTTTTGATTTTTTGGAGAATTAAATATTTCTTTAGGGGATCCAGTTTCTATTATCTCTCCACTCATAATTACGGAAAGTCTATCTCCCAACATTGCCTCATCTTGATTATGTGTTACTTCTATTGTAGTTAAATTATGATCTCTATGAATTTGCTCCACAACTTTAATAGCATCTTTTTTTGTAACCGGATCTAAGGCACTGAATGGCTCATCTAATAATAAAATTTGAGGATTAACAACTAGAGCTCGAGCAAGAGCCACTTTTTGTTGCTCGCCTCCTGACAAAGTTCTTGTAGAACGATTTTTAAGATGATCTATCTCTAATTTTTCCATGATATCTCTTACTTTATTTTTTACGAGCTCAGAATTAATTCCTTGAACTCTTAAACCAAAAGAGATATTATTTTCAACATTCATATGAGGAAATAATGAATAATCTTGATATACAAATCCAATATTTCTCTCGTAAGGTTTCATGTTTCTCATATCTTGCCCCTTAATTAGAATTTCTCCACTTTTTAAATTATGAAACCCTGCTATCAATTCTAAAAGCAATGTTTTTCCGGCTCCTGTTGGACCAAGTATAATAAAATATTCATTTTCATATACATTCAGAGAAACATTCCTAATCTTAAAATCTCCAAAATCAGATGAGACGTTCTTAAGATCAATGTAAGGCTTTATACTAATTTTAATCCCCTTTTAATATCTTTTTCTTGGTTTTTTTGTTAGCAAATATAATACAAGAAAAATTACAAAACAAATAATAATTAAAAATAATGCAATAGGTGCTGAACCCTTTAATCCAGTTGTATTAAATCTGAAATATACTAAAACAGGCGCAATCATAGGATAATAAGCTATTAGAATTACAGCTCCAAATTCACTTATCCCTCTCGCCCAACACATTACAGAACCTGTGAAGAGTGGTCTTTTTGTTAACGGTAACATGATTTTAAAAAATACATGTCTATGTCTTGCTCCTAAGCTATATGCTACTCTTTCTAAATGGGGATCTACATTTTTAAATCCATCTATCGCGGAATTTATAAAAATAGGCATGCTTACAAAAAGTAGAGCAACTATAATCCCCCAAATATGATCTTCAAATATGATTCCAATTTCTTTAAAAGGAGCTCCGATAAGACCTCTTTCCATAAATAAAGAATAAATTAATAAACCTGCCACACTGTGGGGAATCATTAAAGGAAGATTTAGAAAGGATTCAATTATACTTTTCCCTATAAAATTATATTTCGCTAAAATATATGCTAATGGAATTCCAAGAAGGATTGCAATTATCGTTGCTATAAGGGAAGAATAAAATGTTAATAAAATAGTTTTAATAACATACCATTCAGTTATTACAGAAATGAAATTGTTAAAATTTAATACTAACTGCGAAATAAACATATCTAATAATGCTAATAAAATAAGTAGTAGTAATCCTGACCCAATAATTGAAAAAATAATAAAAAAAATGTGAGATTTAAAAAATCTCTTTATTTTTAGTTTTTTCATATTAGTTTTTAGAATTTCTCCTCTAATTAAAAATTAAGTTTCATTTGTACAATAGGGTTGTAGATTACTAGGCAGCAATGAAACATTATTCGTTATGCATGGGTCTAATGGAGGCTGACCAAGTGTAACGAAAATTGTCTTTCCAGTACCATTAATAAGATATTCAATAAATTTTGCGCCTAAATCGGGAAGATTCGCATTTTTAGGAACAGTTATACCATACGTTATTGAATTCCCCGTGCTTGCCCCAGTAGTTTTTATTACTTTAACGCGTTCGTAAGTGGAATCATAAGAAGAATTACTCAAATCTATCATCTCATCTAATTGAACATATTCTAAATCATATTGTTCTGCTACACTTTGATATTCAAATGCATAATCCAATCCTCCGATTTGTATTAATGAAACCAAATCTACAGATTTATCTCTTATGACTACATTACTCTCTGTATCAACACCTAAAGGTTCTGGAGTTGTGATATTATAATTCGTGCCATCTGTTGTATTTGTAATATCAGAATGCTCTAAGACTAAATCTTCTAATAATGTGTCGACTCCATATCTAAATTCGGCGAGTTGTAAAACCATTAAAGATCTATAACCGCATGGATCTAAATTCGGATTAGAAAATCCCCATTTTACATTACTGTCATTTAAGATCTGATAAAAATTATCGGTACTGATCTCATCTTTACGAGCACTCTCATTTGTATAAGCAAGTACCATTCGATTCACAGCAAATTTAATATAATAATCTTGATATTCTGATGGCATAGAAGGGATTAATTTCCAATCTGCTGAAGCTAAAACATCCGCAATCTTACCTGCTTCAGTTATTTTAGTAACACAGTGTACACTTCCTGCGGGTTCAAGTTGTATATCTATATTCGGATAATCACTCTCAAATTCTTCCTCAACTTCTTGAAAGGGAATAGTTAAACTACCCGCATGAAAGATTTTGAGGGTTGTTTTTTGAGGGCCAATTAGTAAAAAACCTCCAATTACTAACCCAGTAATCGCTAGAGCTGCGACTATTATCCCAATAATATATTTTTTTTCCATATTAAATACTCTTTTTTATATTAGATCGTTATGTTCGATTATCAAGAACGATGATATAATTAATATGAAATTAAATATAAGTGTTATGTATAGAGGGTTATATCGATATGAGATAAAGAGTTTACAAAATTTAAAAAGATATTAGAAGTGTTAGATATCCAATGAAATAATATTTCAAAAATTACCGGTCTAAATAAGTTAAGAAATCTGAATTATTTAATTCTCAATTTTAATGAAAATAAAAAAAGAAGATTTAAAAAAATTAAAGTTTTTGGAATATTTGGATTTAAAATAAAATTTTATTACAGAGATTAAGTTGTTGTGGCATTTAAAGAATTTAAAAAACCTTTATCTAAAAAAATAATCTTCTTTCTAAAAAAACAGTAAAAAAAAGCCCTATCATTAGTTGAAATCAAAATATTAATAATAAAAATAAAGTAAAATATTCTTGAAATTATATACTTAAATCATTGTTATTTGACCTGTCTCTTCATTTAAATTGATGATACCTTTTACTGCTAATTGTTTAATCGTGCGTACTGCCATGATTGGGGGGACATCGAGTTTCTTTTTCAGATCATCCATATTTGCTTGTCCTCCCTCAGCCATAATATTCGCAAGGATATCAACTTCAGGGATATCTTGATCTGAATTTTCAATTAAAAATGAACTAAAGAAATTTTCTAGCTTTATTCTCTCCAATTTAGTTTCTAATTCTTCCATTTTTTCTTTCGAATAGCTGGATTTCAGTTCTCTTTCTTTTTGTTCATTATCAAGTTTCTTTTGATCTAAATTCGCTTTTTGATTCTCTTTATCGTGAATCTTATCATTTACTGAATTTAAATTTGAATTTAGGGTTTGTAACTCGAACTCTGGCTTTTTAAGTTCATTTGTGTTTCGTTCTAAAGTATCCTTTAATTCAAGAATTTTTGTGTTCAATTCTTCTTTTTTAGCTTTTAAATCGTTTATTTGTTTATCTAGCTCACTAGATTCTGTATTTAATTCTGTTAATTCAGAATTCTGTTGACGTATTTTTTCTGCGATATTTTCAACTTTTTCTTGCTCTGATTTCATATTTTTCCAGATATTGCTTACATTTTGAATAATCTCTTCGAAATTTTTTTGGTGGGAGCGCTGATATGTATCAAATACATTTTCAAATTGTTCTATTAAGCTAAGAATTTCTTTGGGAGAACTCATTTGAAGTCCACCTCTTTCAATAATTTTACAGTTGAACCTTCTTCATTATATTCAATAGGACCATTTTGTTCAATCATTTCTTTTAATATTTTTTTTGCTTTTTCTTCTCTGACATCGATAGCAACTAAAATGTTATTTAAATCTAATACTGCGTCTTTCTGCAAAGCTTTAATTAATTTTATTTGATCAGATTGTATATAGTCTTTTTGAATTAACATTTTCATCGCCGATACTCGATTTTTATAATTTTCAACAAATTCTTTTCTTTTAAGATAAGTTTCTTCTAGTTCTTTTTGTAAATTATTTATCTTCTCATCGAATTTATCTTGTTCAATTTTTAATTCCGCGATGGTACTTTCTAATTCTTTTAATCGCTGACTTCTCGATTCAAATTCACTAGTTTTCGTTTTAAGTTCTTCACGAACTTGAGTCATTTTATTTTGAACTTCTTGTATCTTATTTAAAAAATCTTGACGTTTAGTATTGAGATCCTCAATTTCTTCATTTAATTTGACAACTTCTCTTTTATTCTGAGCGATTTTATCTTTTAAACCTGTTATTTTATCAGAATTTGCTTCAATTGTATTTAAATCGGAATTCTTTTCCGCCTCGAAGGTTTCCATGGTTTCAAGTATCTTAATTGGCTGATCTGTTAATTTAGGAATTGTATCTGAATTAACGTTTTTTATTTCATCAACTAACAACAAAATCTTTTTTAATGCGGTTTTCGAATCTGTTATATT
>SDNN01000124.1 GCA_004524425.1 Promethearchaeota archaeon | reverse complement strand
GGGCGATATTTAACCTGTCCTGTGAAAGAAGCTAAAGGAGATGAAGGATTTGAAATTTATTTTTCACGTGGCAGGATGAACGTACTCAAGAGCGTGTTAGAAGGGAAACTTCCTCTCAGTAGAGAATTAGCAGAGTTCGCTTATCAATGTACTGAATGTGCGAATTGCACTGAAGTATGCCATGAAACTCATAATGAAAATCTTGTCCTAAACACGTCTAAATGGATAGATCATTATAAAGTTTGGGAAGCCTTGAGAAAGGATTTAGTTGAAGCTGGATTTGCTCCACTCGATAGACATCAAGCTTTAGTTGATTACATGGAAAATGATGGCATGAAAAATCCCTATGGTGAAGAAAAAGCGAAAAAATATGAATGGGCCTCAGAATTTCAAAACATAAGAGAAAGAGGGGAATTTGTATTTTTTGCTGGTTGCACCATGCCCTTAAGGCAAGCTAGTACCTTGAAAAATATGATGAATATATTAATAACCGCGGGAATAGAAATCGCATTATCCAAGGATGAATGGTGTTGCGGCTCTATTGGAGCTCGTATTGGTGAATTTAATTCTGTAGAAAACCTTATGAAACACAATATCGAGCTTTTTAAGGATATGGGTGCAAAAACAGTCTTTACTGCCTGTGCGGGATGTTATAGAACCTTGAAAAAAGATTATCCGGAGCTTTTAGATCATGATCTGCCATTTGAAGTCAAGCACATAACTGAAGTTCTGATTGAATTGATTAATAACAATAAAATACCATTTAATCCCCAAGCCACGGAAGAATTAAAAGTCACGTATCACGATCCGTGTCACCTTGGGCGCCATATGGATTTATACGAGATCCCAAGAGAGGTCATCGCAAAAATACCTGGAGTTAAATTAATCGAAATGAGAAGGAATCGCAAGCATGCTTGGTGTTGTGGAGCTGGAGGAGGCGTGAAAAGCCAATTTCCAGATTTAGCTAAGGACATATCAAAAGAAAGAATTCGGGAAGCAATTGAATCGGGAGCAGACATTCTAACCACGAGCTGTCCGTTCTGTATAGGTAATTTAATCGATGCGTATGATGACATGGGTCCCGAAATAAAAGAAAAAATTAAAGTGATTGACATAATCGATTTCATTGCATCGAAGATATAATATTTCGAAACTAATTTATTTTTTTATTCTTTATCAGATTTCTATAAATAGTTTCTCATTGATATTGATATTATAATAAAAAAGAATTTAATTTTCAATTCACGTGAATAAATTGCTAAACGAGATTGAAAGAGATTTCATCCTAATACATATTTTATTTGCAGTTATTTGCGTGGTAATACTAACTTTACTAATTAGCTTATCGATTGGAATTAAACTGTTTATTCTTGTCATCATTTATAATTCAATAATTCCTTTATTTGGAGCTTGGCGCAAGCATGAAGAATGGATAAATATTTGGTTATTTTCCTTTATTTTAAGCATTTTTCAAATATGGCCTGATTGGTTTTTATCAGCTGAATTGAATATTTTGGTTTTTCCCGATGATGGCTTGTTCAAAATCGGAACTGTTTCGGGATACATGCTCTTTCTTTGGGCAATTCCATTTTTCATTATCATTTTCACCGGAAAACAAATCCAAGAAAGATATTCGAAGCAAAAATCATACTGGTTTGTGGGCTTGATATCTTTTTTAATATTTGGAATTTCAGAAATGACGATATGGATGATTGGATCTTGGTACGCTCAAAACGTACACATGATTGGAAATGCTGCAATTTATATTTTAATTCCGGAAATAATTTTGGGATTATCTACCTTTCATGGTTATGAAAAAATAAAAGGTAAACAAATGTGGTGTAAAATCCTCATTGCTTTTGTCATTATGCTACTATATTTAGGTAGTGCCGGATTTTTTTATTTTCTCATAGAAAGAGTATTGTACATGTGAAGACGAAGAAAAGTTAAAAATTAAAAAGCTATAATTTAATATCCATATATTAATAAAATATAGACATTAATCGGGAATATTATTAAGATAAATGGTATAATTGAAGTTATTTGTACCCAAGCATTTATATTTAGCATTAAATGGTGGTAATTAGATTATATATTTCAAGGATAAATAAAAAAAGTAAACTGGTGTTTTTTCATATTCCAAGAGAGTATTTTTGATTTAGTGTTAGCCTTTTATTCGATTACTATAGTACTTCTTTTCATCATCATGTATAATAAAAGAAGAATACGTTTTTCTTGGGTTCTTATTGTCTTAAATATTGCCGTTGCTTCATGTATTTTTTATTTGAGGCATTTTGATGAGTTTTATCGAATATTAGCAGATATTTTTTATTTTTTGGGGGGCGTTTCATTTATTTATTTCGTGTTTAAAGAATATCATGAGATATTTCTTAAACCAGAAGGAAATGACATGAAAATTATGAATAATTCTAAGAATTTGCTGATCTTGATCATTTTTTCAATCTTTATAATAAACACTATCTTATTTATCTTGTTTTCCTTGCTAATAATAGCTGGCGTAATGATGTCTAGAATTTATCTCCAGAAAAAATCTCTCACTTACTTATTCATGTTCTTTGCTTTAATTTCCGCTTCTTTAACTGTTTTGTTTTCATTATTAGCTAACCTAAATTTAGTTTGGAGCTGGGAACTTGCTTATGTTTCGAAGTTTAATTTATTTTCTTTTCTCTTAGCAACGGGCTTATCTTCTCCAGTTGAAGAAAAACTTAAAAAATCGGAAAAAGAGCATATTGAAGCATATAATAGAGCTGAATTTTATAAAGATTTATTCGCTCATGACATGAATAACATTCTTCAAAACATCTTGTCATCTATAGATTTAATTCCTTACTACCTCGAAGAACAAGAAAATAAAGAAAAAATATATAGTCTCATAAATGTCGCGAAAGATCAAGTCAATCGAGGAGCAAATTTAAGCTCTAACGTCAGGCACTTATCTGAACTTGAAAAAGGAGATTTTTCATTGAAAAAAATTGAAGTTATGGATGTATTAAATAAAGCAGTGAAATATGTAAGAGAAAGCTTTCATGATAAAGAGCTACAAATTGATGTTATTTCTGAAGTAGAATCATTTTTCATGATGGGAAATCAATTACTCATGGATTTATTTGAGAATTTACTAATCAATGCTATTAAACATAATGAAAATGAAAAAATCGAGATTCTAATAAAAATTTTTGAGTTAAGAAACCAAGATGAGCGATACTTAAAAATTCAATTCATTGATAATGGAATTGGAATTCCCGATAAAATGAAAGAAAAAATATTTCAAGAATCTTCTCTTAAAACTCGCAAGAGCACAGGCATGGGTTTAGGATTGTCTCTCGTAAAAAAAATTTTAGATACGTATAAAGGAGAAATTTGGGTAGAAGATAAAGTAAAAGGAAATTATTCAAGAGGTAGCAATTTTATCATTTTACTTCCCGCAATCTAATTCTCTTCTTTAATGGTCAAGCAGTAAATTAATTGCACTACTTTTTAAAAAAATAAGTATATATAAAAGATTTTTATTTATTTTTATAATAAATGGCTCTTGAAATACAATATTCAACTTATAATTTCTAAATAATGGAGTTCTGATTTAATTGCTAGACGAGATGGTACTTGATTTAGCTTTGGCTTTTTATACGATCGTAATAGCAATTATTTTTGGAGTCATGTATAAACGAGAAGGCTTATTTTTTTTATGGTTTTTAGGCACATTATTAAATGCTTTTGCTGGAATATTCTTTTATTTTAGACATTTTGATGCTAATTTTCGAATTATAGGAAATATTTTCTATTTTTTAGCAGCCATCATGCTTGGTTTATCAATCTTTCAAGAGTATCATCAATTACGTTTAGAAAAATCAATAAACAAATCTAAATTGAAAAAATTTTCAAGCCATCACGCAGTTTTTATAGCTATTACATTTTCCTTGATAAATATCATTCAAATTATTTTCTTCTTCTACACAACAATCATTGGTTTATTATTGCTTAAGATTTATGTGGAAAAGAAATCAATTACCCATCTATTCATGTTATTAGCCATAATTTCAGGAATGTTTACGCTCTTTTTTTCGATTTTAAGTAATAACGAAGTTTATGGAACCTGGGAAACAGCATATGTCTTGAAAATCATTTATTACTCTTCTCTTTTAGCAACTGGATTGTCTGCTCCAATGGAAATCAAATTAAATAAATCAGAATTAAAATACAAGGAGGCATATAATAGAGCAGAATTCTATAAAGATCTTTTTGCTCACGATATAAGTAATATACTTCAAAACATTCAATCTTCAATAGATCTTTTAAATGTTTACATTGAACAACCTAGTTCATTACAGGAGGAAAAAAACCTTATTGATCTTTCCAATGAACAAATAAAAAGAGGGGCAAATTTAGTTAAAAACGTAAGAAAACTTTCCGAAATTGAAGATGCTGAGATTGACATAAAAACAATCGAAATAATTTCTACATTGAATGATGCTATTAAATACGTGAAAAAAAATTATGATTCAAGGAATATAAATATTAAAGTAGCACCTTCTTCTGAGAAACTTTACGTTAAGGCCAATGAATTATTACTCAACGTGTTTGAAAATATACTGGTAAATGCCATAAAATATAATAATAATCCAAGAGTGGAAATTATAATTAGAATATCTAATATGAAGATGAATGGTCTTAATTATCTTAAAATTGAATTTCTAGATAATGGTATTGGTATTCCAAATGAGATGAAACAAAAAGTTTTTGAAAGAGCATTCATGGAAGAGAAGAGTGTAAATGGGATGGGTTTAGGATTATCTCTTGTAAAAAAAATCATAGACAAATTTAATGGAAAGATTTGGGTTGAGGATAAAATTAAAGGGGATTACTCAAAAGGCACTAATTTTGTGATTTTAATTCCTGAGGTGAAATAAAATAGTCTCCATTCTTATTGTCGAGGATGATTCTTCTTTAGGATTAATGTACGAAAAAATGCTTAAAATTTCAGGTTACAAGGAAATTAGCATTGCTAAAAATGGTGAAGAAGCGATCAACATGTATAAATCATTCTCTGAAAAACCAGATGTTATTTTAATGGATCATCGTATGCCTATTAAAAACGGAATCGAAGCGACAAGGGAGATCTTAGAACTTGATAATACTTCCAAGATTATTTTTACAAGTGCTGATCAATCAATTAAGGAGTTAGCACTATCGATTGGGGCATTTAGCTTTAAGGAAAAGCCCTTTACCATGGAAAGATTGATTAATAACATTCAAAAGGCCTTAAAATAAATAGCAAAACCGTAAGTTCTTTTTAATAAGGCAATAATGGTCATGTTAGATGAATAAAGATAAAAATTTAAAAGCGTATCACCATTTAGCAAGATTATGGGAGATATGGATAAATATCTTCAACCTACTGAATTTTTTGATTTTAACAAAGCTAAAGTAAAGCAAAAAGCATTAGAGATTACTAAAAATTACAGTTCTGATAAAGAGAAAGCTATTGCCTTATTTTACTACGTGCGGGATGAAGTCAAGTATAATATGGCATTATTTATTCCAAAAATTAAACAAAATTTTATAGCAAGTAAAGTTTTGCGTAAACGTCAAGGTTTCTGCGTGTCAAAATCGGTATTACTTTCATCGTTAGCAAGAGCTGTTGGCATTCCTTCACGTTTACATCTCGTGGATTTAATCAATCACTTGGTAAGTCAAAAAGTAATAGATTTCATGGGACACAATATCATGTACTATCACGGATATAGCGAATTTTATCTTGCTGGCGAATGGGTTAAATTAACCCCCTCTTTTGATAAGGAGACTGCTCTAAAAGGGAGATTTCTTCCAATGGTTGAATTCGATGGCGAACATGATGCCGTATTTCCCTCTCATGATATTAATGGAAAGCCTTTTGGAGAATATATTAAAGATAGAGGGGTTCACGCTGATTTGCCTCTAGATGCCATTGATTCATTATTTCAAGAAAAATATGAAATATACAGAAAATATTTGAATGGTTTTCAGAAATCTAAAGAATATAATAATTTAATATAATCATGAATGATTTTGAACAATATCTTCAGCCTACTGAATTTCTAGATTTTCACAAAAAGCGAGTAAGACAAAAAGCTTTTGAGATTATTAATGTCTCACGTTCAGAAAAAGAGAAAATTACTGCCCTTTTTTACTGGGTGCGGGATGAAATCAAATATAACATGTATACCTATTATCCAAAAATTAGAGCTAATTTAAAGGCCTCAGTAACGTTAAGAAGAAAGAATGGGTTTTGCATGTCAAAGGCAGTTCTATTATCTACTTTTGCTCGAGCCGTGGGAATTCCCGCTCGAATTAGGATGGTGGATATCATTAATCATAAAATATCTCAGAAGGTTATAGATTTGATGGGAACCAATGTATTTCATTGTCATGGAATTAGTGAGGTATATATAAATGATAAATGGATTAAATTAACTCCCGTTTTTGATAAAAATACAGCTTTAAAAGCGGGTTTCGTTCCGCTCATTGAATTTGATGGAGAACATGATGCTTTGTTCGCCGCCCATGATAATGAAGGAAATCCTTTTGTGGAATATGTTAAGGATTATGGGACTTATGCAGATGTTCCCATTGATGAAATTGACGAGATTTTTACCAAAAAATATCCTATATGGTATTCAAATCCTCAACTGTCATTTAAATGAAAAATTAATAGATAATTGAATTATAGACTTCCATCTATTATTACGCAATGTCTTCTTTTGGATAATCAAGTTATAGCAGTTCAGGATAAGATTATAATGAGATTGAATTTTTTAGTAATTATGGCTGATATGAAACAATATCTCCAACCAACTGAATTTTTTGATTTTCATAAATCAAAGGTTAAAAATAAAGCGTTTGATATTACTGACGGACTAAAAAATGATGAAGAAAAAGCTAAAGCTCTTTTTTACTGGGTGCGGGACCAAATTAAATATCGCCAAGGTTCTTTTTATTTGACTAAGAGTACCTTTAAAGCAAGTACTAATCTTCGTAGGGGTTATGGATTTTGTGTTTCCAAGGCGGTATTATTATCCACGCTAGCAAGGGCAGTAAAAATTCCGGCCCGAATTCATTTGTGTGACATAATTAATCATAAAATTCCCCAAAAAGTCATTGATTACATGGGTACTGAAATTTTTTATATACACGGTTATAGTGAACTATTTTTAGGCGGAAAATGGTTAAAATTAACTCCTGCTTTTGATAAACAAACTTCAATAAAAGGAAATTATGTTTTAGTAGAATTCGACGGAGTTCACGATGCGTTATTTCCCTCTCATGATGATGAGGGAAATCCTTTCGTAGAGTATCTTGAAGATAGAGGCTCCTTTTCCGATGTTCCTTTCGAAGAAATCAAGCGTGTTATTATTGATAAATACAAACCCATGCTGGAAAAAGCTTTTGACAGGATTTAGCTTGCCTATTTCTTAGTTTTCAACAATTTAAAACAATCATGAGAAATATTGTTCTTTTAATCCTAATTCCCTTAAATGAATTTTAAATTTACCTAATTTACCACCATAATTTCCAGCAGAAATTTTTATTAAACCCTCCTCGTTAATTATCCCGTTTATGACTTCAAGCATGGTCTTTTCAATTGTCTGGATATTAATTGCATTGAATATGATTTCTGGAATGGACTTTACAGCCTCAGGCACCGTGTATTCTTCCTTAGGTAATTTATCTTTCAAAGTTGGACAAAATGGATGATTAGTTGATGGACCAATTTCAGGGTATTTGGCATCTGGAGGAACTGGTTTTGATCCTGCTGAACACACATCAAAAGTAGTACACACATCATCTAAATTAGCAATTATTCTTACAGCTTTTCTACCAACCTCGATACCTGATTTCACTGAATCACAAAAAAGCCATAAATTTCCCCCCATGACTCCTGGAGCATATGATAATTCTTCCTCAATCAAAAAATCATGTCCCATCATGATTGGAATGTTTATGAGTTTTCTATTATGTTTTTCAATGATCCACTCGTATCCATCTCCGCAATGCCCTACATTATTCATCATGTTAAATTTCGTATCAATTATTTCAGGATAAAAATCAAAAACTGCTGTTGTTGGGACAACCAAGATACCTTGTCTCATCCTCCTTCCTAACTGTTCATAAAATTTGGCTCGAGCTTTTTTTCCAGTACCCGTGACCCATAATTGAACTATGGCCCCAATTCTCCCATCAATAGTCTCCTCTTCCGTCAACCACCTCACTATGCCTCCCTCAGCATCTCCAAATACAGTGGATGGTAATGCGGTGAATGCGTTCACTGCTCGATTTAAAAACTCAGCATCCTCGGCAGTGACCATTAATTGAACGCAGAGCCCCTCAAAAGCTTCGCAATAAGTATCTTCTATTAATGCCATAGAATTATTATTTTCTATTAATGCTTTTAAAAATTATTAATAAAGAATTAATAGGTTATTGCGTAATTTTATGATTTTTGAAATTGAATTAAATCCTAAAAATTTTTATCTTGAATAT
>SDNN01000123.1 GCA_004524425.1 Promethearchaeota archaeon | reverse complement strand
CCGATTCATCAAGGACACTTTGATATTTATCCATGATTTCTCTTGTTTGTTCGATTTGGTCATTTAATGTGGTTATTTTTTCAGTTTGATCTTCAATTATCTTTTGTTTATCATTAACAGACGTATATAATTCTTTAATATATTCTTGTTTTTGGTCCATTGAAGCCGTTAATTCTTGAATTTTTAAATCATTTTGATCGATAATGGTTCTCTGAGATGCTAATTTCTTATCTTTTTCTTTTAATTCTTCTTTCAACTCATGTATAGCTGCAATTTGAACTCCTCCAACTTCAGGATTCTCAGAAATTTCTTGAATTTTGTTTTGTAATTCTTTAATTTTCTCATCTTTTTCCTCCAATTCTTCCATGCTTGGTCCGGATTGGCTAACCCGAGTCTTGAAAGTTTCAAGTTCCTTGGATAATGCATCATTTTTACGTTTTAATTTCTCGTTTTCATCATGAATGTTTTTAATTTTTTCATTTAATAATGCATTTTCTTCTTTGAATAATTTCAATTGTTCTTTAATATCTTTCTCATCTTCTACTGGTTTGCCTTTTTCTTCCTTTTCTTCAACCCATCCTAGGGCAGAAAGTGCCTCTACAATTGATTTATCCTCATCTTCGTGTTCTTCGGGCATGTAATCATCAGCTATTTTAAAACAGTTATTCTTCTATGACAGATACAATAATTTTTTAAACTTTTATAATATTAAATTTTATCCATGATAATAAGTTCTTATCGTAGAAATCGTAATTCAGTCTATTAAATTTTTTTACTATTTTAAATTCCAAAACTCCAATCAGCGTCTATGTTTTCTCGGGAGGGAGAAAAACGTACTTTCTATCCAATAAAAATTTAGTAAAATAGCCTATAGACAATGCAATTATCATGCTAATTTCTAAAGAAGTCTGAGCAAAGTTAGTTAAAATGAATTGTATTCCAATATTTTCAATAGTGGTCAAGATAGCAAATCCAAAATACTTAAAAAATTCCTGAGACGTTTCTTTTAATTGAAGAGTTTTCTTTCCAAATACAATGAATTTATCCAAGGTAAATTTCACGACATAGGTGATCCCTACAGCTATTATACTCCCAATGAACTCAGGCATGTTATAAGGATCAGTATCACAGTAAAATCTTTGTATAAAAGGGAGATCACCACACTCATGACAAATAAAAGGCGCAAGGAATAACTGATTCGATTTTTGAATGGCATAATTCAATAATATCATGCACATGGCAAAAAAGAAATAGAGAATGAGTTGTTTCTTAAAATCATCATTTTTTACTAATTTACTATTCTCTTCCATTTTTATTCACTTTTTAGTTCATTGTCTAATTTCTTCCCACAGTGATAACAATATTTAGCAAGTGGTTCTCTAATAATACCTCCACATTTTGGACAATATCTCATTTGATTTTTTGTTTCAAATTCATTTGGTTCAAATCTTCCTCTTGCTAATGGTCTTGATTTAAAAGCAAATGGAAGAAAGCAACAAATAGGGAGGAAGAAAAAAGGGATAAGAAAAAAACTCTGAAATACAAATGATATAATTAGGCTAATAACTGTAATGAGAACGAATAAAATATTAATCAGGATAATATTTCTTCTTTTCATGAGCAGGTTTAACTCCGGTACAATTTTAACTTTCTATTATTGCGATTTCCTTTATTTTTTCATTCGATCTTTCCAAGCATCCCCCTCTTGGGTTTTATCAGATTCGCCGGTTGCCTCTTGATTTAGAGATTCTAAATCAATTGAAGGGCCCCTTTCAGAAGAGTTTAAAACATTTGAAGGGATATAAATTTGATTTTCTGCAGATTGAGAGGGTGAAATTGTTCCCATCAATTCCTTCGCGAATTTTTCTTTTTTCGCTTCTTTTCCCGTGATTTTTTGATAACCCTTTCTCACACCAAATGCTAGTAATGAAAAAGCTAATGAAAATCCAAAATAGACCCAAAACCAATACTCATATTTTCCATAATAAAATGAGAGCAGCGCAAAGATTCCTAAAAATATAACACATCTGATAGCCATGGGTGCTAGTTGCTTCTTTAACATTTGTTTCATTAATGCCATGGTTTCTTGTTGGAGTTCCATCATGAGCTGTTGGTCGCCTAAAATTTGAGCTTGTTGTATCCTATCTTGAAGATTTTTTGCTTTATCCCTGAGTTCTCTCATCACTTCTGGCTTTAATCCCAAAAGCCAATTCAATAGTAACCCTAACAAAACTAATCCAATGGAAATATACATTAATTCAAAGATTATATCTATCGTAAGAGGTTCCAATGCCATATTAAATCAACAAGTTATAAAAAATGGAATTAAAATTAAATTTTTGTATAAGAATATTGCTTTAAGAAATGTTATAAACTAAACAGATTTAAGAAATTTATGATTTTTCTTATCTCAAATTTCCCATGATATAACTTTTTATATATTTTGAGTATAAGGTGGTTAGCCTTGTTGGGATCGAAGACATGATTGCACAACCTAAGCGACATCCATTGCAAAAATCATAATCATCATGGTTATTCATCATTTCTTTTACTTCTAATGAATTATATATGTTCGATAGTGAATGATTTAATATATTAAAAGTTTTTATTGGATGTATTTTACATGGATAATCAATTGTACCATTATTTCGAATAAACATGTATGTCTGAGCAACATGGCACCTTAGATCATTTTGATATTTTGGATTTCCACCAAAACCTCCTTTTTCAATAATATTGATTGATACTGGTTCAGTTAAGATATTATTATACTTTTTCCTTAACATCCGAATTTTATTTGCCCATAAACTGATATTTGGAATCATTTCCTCAATATTTTTAACTCGATAGGAAATTCCTGAAATTTCCCACACAATATCTTCACAAGGATATAATTCAATGGGGCATCCTAAATTTTTTGCTAAATTACATATATCTTCAAGTAAATGGATATTACTTTTCATCACAACAGTACTAATAATCACTTTTATTCCCATTTTATTGGCTATCTTAATTGATTCAATAACCTTGTCAAATACTTTTATCCCACGTGATTTATCGTGAAGTTCAGCAGTAGGATAATCGATTGATGTTAATATAAAATCCAAACCCTCTAACTTGGGTAATAATCTGGGAAGTAAATATCCATTAGAAGTCATTCCACTTATGAAATCATGGTCAATTCCCATATAATGCACTATATCAGGAAGATCTTCTCGTAAGGTTGGCTCTCCTCCAGTTAATGAAAGAGATTTTATCCCTAATTTAGCTAATTGATCAATTACGAGCTTGACTTGCTCCGTTGTCATCTCGTGATTAATATAAGATTCAGGTAATGTTTTTACTGCACAAAATGGACATTTAGCATTACATCTAAGAGTAACTTCTATTTGTGCTGAGTATGGAACTTTGTTATTTGTAAAGTTATTCAACAAGAAGTTCTTAAAATTACCAAGATAATTCTTTATTCTAACGTGAGGAATTACATGAGCACCGTGATTCTATTGATTATGGATTCTTATTGAGACTTAATCTAAATTTTTAATTTTAAACAAATTAAAAACATGACTTTTAGTTGTAAAATGAAAACATCATATTTAAAAAACTACCATTAAACCATATTAAGATTAATATGACAAATTTCCTAAGGAAAAGAATTGAAATTAAAATGAAAAATTTAAAAAAAATAAGAAAAAATTAATTTAATTTAAAACCACACTTTCTACAATATTCATCGTTTTTCGAGATTATGGGACTACCGCAGTTAGTACAGAAATTCTTAGTTACTTGAGAATGGGCATTAAGTGAGACAGGGACAGATGTGTCTGGTTTATAAATGGCTAACCCTATTCCTGAAATAACACCACCTAAGATGGGGCCAAAGAACCCAAAACCTAATGCCGCAAAATGACCTGCGAAAAATGAGATATTTATCCATATTAACAATAATAACCATATTATGGGAACTCCTATTAAATATCCCACATATTTTTTCCATTTCTCAATTAAAAAAGCTTTATATTCTGATGGGGATTTTATTTTCTCATAAATGGACATAGAACGTGTGCTCGCATATATTACTACTATAGTACAAGGAATGCCAAAAATGCCAAGAAATATAAGAGTTATAAATCCTGTAAATAAAAATCCATCATGTGACCAACCACACATCCATATGCTAACAATTCTGTTTCCAAAAGTCTGACTACCGACATCTAAATATAATGCAGGAAATAAGAGAGATATTAATGCTATAGCGCCGCCTATTAAAGAGAAGGCCCCCTCTTTACTCAAGTCTTGAGGTATCATCGGTTTAGAAATGTGTTTTCTGGTGATAGTATATGATAATATATTGATACTAATCAATCCAATCCAAGAAAAAAGCCCAAGATAATACCACGCTTCAATACGATATTTAAATATGGCAATGTAAATATAGCTAGCATAAATAAAGTCGTATCCGAGTGTAGCACACCCGATTAGACCTATTAAGATTGCCTTTCTCAATTTATTTTTATATAAGAATATTATAGCTATAATAATTATTATCATTCCGAGCCAACCGAAGATAGAAAGAAATTCATATCCACTAACACTTTGATATATTGTACGATCTATAAAGGTGTATTTATCATAAAAATAAGTTTGCGTGAGAGAAATGAAAAATAAAATGAGTAGAGCAGTATAGACTGTTTTTATAATAATTAAATGATTTTTGTTAATATTTTGATCCAGATTCATAGATCTTTACCCTTTGAAATTTTGTCATTAATAATTTTGGTTAATAGAAAAAAAAAACCATTATATTTAAAGGAAATCATATAACTCTATTAAAAATAAAATAAGGGGTAAAATAAGCGTCAATTAATTCGATTTGTTTATATGAATATTATATGTGGTCCAGCTTAATATGTAGGTTCTAATTTTATAAAAAAAATTTCCAAGTCAACCTTAATTCATATTTAAAAAAAGAAAATAAAAATGATGATTAGACAATTATTGCTCTTTGCCGCATTTTTTGCAAACGTATCGTTTGGCATATATTTTTATTCCACCCTGCTGATATAGAACGTTGCTCTTGTCTTCTACCTGATTAAATTCAGTGGATCCACATTCACATACTCTTCTTCCTTCTACAGGGGGTTTTTCTTTTGCTTTCTCTTCCTCTTCTTGTTTTTCGACTACAGCTGATGGTTTTACGGTTGAGGGAGCAGATGGAGCGGGTTCGCTAGCCTTAACTGGTTCTGGCTCCACTTTTTTAGTGGGAGCAGCGGCCTCTGAGCCATTAGCTAGGATTTTATCTAGTTTTTGATCCATATTTTTAAGGATCTGCATTACTTTATCTTCAAATTCAGTCAAAAAAAGTCTCCTCTTTTTTTACCTTTTTAATAGTTTAATTTCTAATCTTCCTCAATATTTTAAATTTTACTAAAAGCGAAAATGCAAACTTTCATGGTAAACTAAAATTTTAAATTTAATTTTTTGGCAAGCTATTCAAAATTTAATATATAAATAGTTGATAAGATAAGTTAAATACAATTAAAACTAAATTTTAGAATATTAAATTATTTAAAATCACATTAAAGGGTGATCAAATGGGATTATTGATGACAGAAGCATCAAGAAGAGCATTAATCGGCTTAAGAGATTTATCGATGATAAAGTGGTATATTATACCTTTACTTGCTATAGTCTTCTATATATATGCCAAGGAGATAAATAAAGCGCGTGATACTGGTGATTGGAATCCGATTTATGCAGGATTGACCGTGTTTGGATTGGATTTTTTTAATGAAACATGGAATGGATGGGTATTTGCAATAACCCAACATTCAGCGTATTGGACAACTCCAGGAGACACGGCCTTCCGGGTTTTTGTCGGATGGAATATAGAAATCATTTTCATGTTTCTGATGGCAGGAATAGTTTATTATTACATGCTCTATGAAGATGAAGATAAAAAGATGTTTGGCTTACCCAATCGTTGGGCCATTTCAATAGGATTCGCCATATTCTGCGTATTCATAGAATGCTTGCTAAATATTGGAGGCCATTTAGTTTGGGAATATCCCTGGTGGAATTTATCGTTTGGGGGGATATGGATGATATTTGTAATAGGTTACTTCTTCTTTTTTGCTGGTGCAACGATTGTAATCGGTTTGGATAATGATAAACAGAAAAAAATGGCAATCGGAATAATATATGCCGTGCCTATCATTATGAACATAATAGCTTTTGGTATTTTGGGTTGGAATTATTAGAAAAGATAATGAAAACTTCTGAAAATAAAAGTATATACTTATCTTTTTTCTTTTTTTATTATCTTCTTTAAATATTTCGCAATCTTGGCAAGAAGAAAATGATATTTATTCGATGCATAATTTCATACACAAATTAAAAAGAAATTGAATCGTCCCATGGAAAAACGAGATTTCACCATTCAATTTATACTCTTTGGATTTTTTTTAAAAGCATTTTCGAGACATGTATTACTTCCGAATTTAATCGTGATATCACATGCTTTTTTTGGAGAAGGCAGATTTGAAGCTATAGAAATGGGATTACTAATGACGGCACTCATGGGTGGATCTGCCATTGCGTGTTTATTATTTGGAATTTTAGCTGATAAACTCTCACGAAAATTTACAGCCATGATGTCATTAACATTTTGGATATTAGGATTAATATTATCTGCTTATGCTTTTGAATATCTCATGCTTTTTCTCGGTCTTCTCTTCATAGGCTTCGGGTCTGGAGGTTACATCCCTATTGCTCAGGCGATTATTGCAGATGGAGCGCCTCTAGATAAAAAGGGTCATTATTATGGATTATCATCAATATTTACTCTTATTGGGATGTTATGTGGTTTGTTTTTGGCAAGTTTATTATCTCCATCTTGGCAATTGCCCTATTTTATTGCTACTGCCTTGACAATCATAATGTTTGTTTTATATGGAGTGAAAGGTCAGAATTACCAAATGGGAAGCAATGAGAAACTCATCCAAGATAGGAATAAGAATACAAAAGATTTCGATTATGATTATCATTTAACCTGGAAGAATTTTAAAGATCTTTTTCAAAAGAGAACAAATCTTCTTATCTTCCTGGAAGGAATTTTCTCTTTATTAGGAATGGGAATAATTATCTTTAGCTTTTATCCATTTCTCATTGAAGGACCCGCTCATTTAACACCTTTTACAGTAAGCTTAATTTACATTTTATTTATTATTCCATTCCAGCTATTAGGTATATTTTTTTGGGGCAAGCTAGGAGATAAATTCGCAAAAAAGAATGAAAAATTTAGAATATGGTTGATTGTTATCTCATTTACAATAACGACTCCTTATTTCATGCTAGTCTTTTGGATACAAGGTACTCCAGCAGAATCTACTGATAGTCTGACAGCAGCTTTGATGAATCCAGGGATATTAACTTTTATAATACTTTTTACTTTTGGAGCTTTTTTACTTGGCATGTATGATCCCAACCAACCTCCCATTATTAATTCAGTCAATTTACCTGAAACCAGAGGTTCAGTTTATGCGGTTAACAGGTTTGTTGAAGAGCTTGGCGGAGCTATAGGGCCTCTGGTATTAGGAATTATTTTCGAGTCGTTCGGATATAGTTTTTATACTGCCATTTCAATCGGAATGCTGTTTTTCATACCAGGAACTATTTGTTGGTTGGTTGTTCTTAAAACATTTAATAAAGACCATCAAAAAATCGTTCAAACTGTAAATGAACGAATTTAAGACCCAAAAATTAAATTTCTCAACTATTTCTCTATATCAGTAAAAATTAAGAAAATAAAAAAAAATATTAAAAAATTAGGATATAATTCTCTTCTTGGTGTAGAATATAACTCCAATTATTCCAATTAAAATGAAAATGAGGTATAAATTTCCAAGTGGTATTGCTGCATCATCAGTTCCATCACTTCCACCACCTCCACCTCCATTGGAAGGGGGAGGACTCGGAGTAGTAATATCAATTAGTACAACTACTACAAATTTTACTTCTTCAATATGACCTACATTATCAACTGAATAATAAGAGATGTTATAGTATTCATCTGTACTCAGACCAGATAAGTCAAATGAGCTACTATAATCAATCCAACCCGAATCATTAATTTGATATCGTATTATAGACACTCCAGAGCCTAATCCATCATCAGCGGATATAGTAAATACTGTAGTTTCGTTTACTTCATTAATACCACTATGAGGAATAAAAGATATTAATGAAACTGGAGCATTATTATCAACAGTAAAAAATTTTACATCTGACTTAAACATAGTACCGGACGTGTTATTTCCGAATACTTGAATTGTATGTACTCCATCTATTTTAGGAAGTGGAATTGTCGAATTACCAAATATTGTTCTATTGGATTGCCCGTCTAAAGAATACCCTATCCAATCGAGAGTTCTAGCATTTTGAAAATTTAGTAATAATCCTTCTTCATTATTATCTCCAACTGTGTATCCTGGCTCCCAAGAATACCCGACCGCGTCAAGATACCAGATAGTTTCTCCGCCACCTCCAGCTAACATGAACATAAATCCATCAATTTGATCAAAATCCCTAT
>SDNN01000122.1 GCA_004524425.1 Promethearchaeota archaeon | reverse complement strand
GACGATTCCTTTTGTTTCATAAATAATTCGTTTTTCTATTAATTCATTAAATAAATCTTCATTATTATTCAATATATCCAAGCAATTAGTAACTGACATTGGTCCTTTTCTCAATTTTTCTAATAGTGTACGCATCTTTTTATTGATTAAAAGATTAATAATCGTTTTATTTTCGAGGTCTGAAATACAATCATAACTATTAAAGAAATCCATTAATTCTTTCTTGTAATCTCCCAAGATTTCTAAATTATCTTGCGTGCTTTCCATGATTATTTTAGGAGGAATTCTTAAACAAGATAAATCCTTGATTAAAAAATAACATTCTCGACAACCAGGGATCGTTTTTTTCACAATTAAATTCTCGCGAATAAATGAAACCAATAATAAATCAATGTTAATAGTAGAAAAACCATATTCTTGTCTCAATATATCATTAAGACGAATTTTAGAAATCGCTCCGTTCTGCAGGATTTTTAAGATGGTACTTTTTATTTTGTCTTTAAAAAAATCTTGTAAATTTTCTTCTATATCTAATTTATCATAATTTTTAATCGTGTGAAACGCATCGTATATCGCACGCGTGATTTTATTTGTATTAATGAGTTCAATCAAATTTTTACTTACTATTGCTAAAATATCAGGATGATCTTTTACAATTTCTATAATTTTGTCATCTTTTTCATAGACTAAGATAATAAAATAAATTTCTCCTTCATGCATTTGAATAATTGAAATAAATTGCTGTGATAAATCATTAACTTCTGGATAAAACTCAATCATTGATGATTCTTTATCCAATTCATGGAGTGCCCAAATTTTAAGGAATAAATCATTTGATGGGAATTTTTTTTCGGGGGGATATTGAATAATGGGTTCTGGGCCAGCACTTTTATTCCAATGTACTATTATAATGCGCTCCATCTGAAACTATTCAAAAATATTTCTGTCAAGACTCATTTTTTTATTGATTCAATAAAGAAAATCTTATTCATTATAATATGTGAGGAGTATAATAAATAATTTGATTTTTTCGATGGAGATGAAGTTTAGGCTTTAATTCAAGTGATATCTTGTCATGATTTTTGATAATTTCCAAATTGATTGAATTTTTTTTTCGTCAATGGCATTCCGGAGTTCATTAAAATAGCTTTTTAACGTGATTTTATTTTTATCTAAGAAATTAAGTTGATTGAATAATTTTTCTCTTTCTTGACTCTCGTAAATAAAAATTTTCATGAGGAAAGGTGAGAAACTTAGATTAAAAAACAGCGATCATATCATGATATTATATCAAGTATTTCGGAAGAATTTTTCCGTATCGATGATTTTTTATTAATCATCAATATAGAAATTATCACTAAACCTATCGATATTATTAAAGTTATACTAGGAGTCTCGTTCAATATTATAAAAGCTAAAACCGTTGCAAAAATTGGTTTTAAGAAAGCTAACGACATTCCTTTTGAAACTTCTAAATGCTTAATGCCTTCGAATAATAAAAATGTTCCAAGGCCAGTACAGACTATTCCTAAAAAGGAGATCCAAAACCACGATTCAAAATTATATTGTAAAAAATTGTCAAATTCGGGAGTAAAGATGAGCAATAAAAATACAGGTATGCATGCTAAAAATGAAGAAACCATGCAAAATTTCAACGCAATATTAGAGGTTTCTTTTTCATTGATCTGAATTTTTTTCCCCAAAACAGAGTACAAACTCCATATTACAGACCCCAATAAAACTAAAAAATTACCATAAAGATTTTGTGTTGAAAATAAGTCCGTTAGGTTGAAATTAGTCATTAAAATTACAATACCTAATAAGCCAATGATGATTCCGATGAATTTCCATTTTAAATTGCTCTTTTCATTTAGGATGAAGAAGGAATAGACGGTAATCCAAATAGGATATGTTGTATAAATAGTTGCTGCGATATTTGCCCTGGTATTAGATACTCCAACAAAATATATGATATTTGCCAAGCCTGAGGCAAAACAACTGGCGAATATTAAAAGGGGAAGATTTTCCTTTATCATCTTTTTAATGCCCGAAAGATCCTTCTTAAAGAAGAGAATTAAAAGTAAAAATAAACCCCCAATAAAAAATCTAAAAAATGAGAGAGAATAAGGTCCAACAGCACCTTGCAATAGTTTCACAATAATTTCAGCGAAACTCCAAGTAAAGACACCAAAAATGAGAATGATATACCCAAAAAAATATTCATCCTTGTCCATGATCAACGCAAACCTTAAATTTAAGGAGTTTTATTAGATTCAAGATTCTTTTTTTCCCAATAAATGCTAAAAAGATAATAGCAAACAAAGATGACTATTAAAATTACTAAAATTATCAATAAAATATTATTAAAAAGGGCCGCTTGTGCCTCGACTCTTTCAAAAGGGATTTCTGATAAATTAATTGTCTCCCCTGGCTCATGCGAAATGAGCGTAGCCCCCAAAAAAGCATAGAAGAACGCTCTTGGAATGGAACCAATAAACGTCGCAATTGTATATTTTTTTACCGGGTACTTCAATATACCAGAAATATAACTAATGGGATCAAATGCCACAAAAGGTAGAAGGCGAGCTATGACGATGGCTCCTGTGCCATATTTCTTGATAAAGTTATCTGCCATGTTAAGAGCACTTTCACCAACAAACTTTTCCGCGAGTGGTCTTCCGCCTTTATAAGCCACGTAATAACATAACAAACCCGCTGCCATGCTTCCTATAATTCCCATGATGCCCCCTATCCAAAAACCCCAAATCATTCCAGAAGCTAATAAAACTAACTCAGAGGGAATCGGAACCAAGAGTCCTTGAATCGCCATCACTATCATGAATAAAAATATGCCAAAAATACCTAATCTTATAATTGGATTTACGAACCATTCAACAACAAGCACGTATAGAAAGGTTTGATCCACAAAATAGATATAATACAGTAAATATACGGAAATGCCGAACAAGATGATGAATATTATAATATATAATATGGTTTTAGAATCATAGCTGGAGAAATCTAATATATTTTTAACGTAATTTTTAACTTTTAACGAAAATGATTTTTTCTCCTTTTTTTGTTGATTATCACTTGTTTCATTCATTATTATCTGACATTAGAATAAAAATTAAGTAATATTGGTAATTAAAATCCTCATAAAAAAATATTGTTTTTCACTTTAGTCATATTTTTAGTTATGATTTCTTGTCATGAATAAACCTTATATTTTCGCACATAGGGGAGCCATGGGTTATTGTATTGAGAATACGATAAATGCCTTCCAAAAAGCTGTGGAGATGAGGGTTGGAATCGAAACGGATATCCAAATTACTAAAGATGAAAAACTCGTGTGTTTTCATGATCCTGCTTTTCAAATAGATAATAAATGGTATACTATTAAAAATCTAACGTTATCAGAACTAAGATCCATAATCTTTGAAGATAATAGAAGGATTCCCACTTTAAGAGAGGTCTTTGATAGCTTTAGTTATTGTCCAAAAAATTTCCGCTATAGTTGTGACATTTTAAGTAGAAAGGCCGGTTTGGCTTTAATAGATTTGGTTGAGGAGTATTGTAATTTCGACCAAGTTGAAATCACGGATACCCGAATCTATTTACTCAAAAGAATGAGAAAATACAATAAAGATATTAAATTAGTTCATACCCTTCCTACTAACATCACCCGGATAGATGATCAAACATTAGATTTTGAGAAACTGATCCAAAATAACATACACGTGTTAAATGTTAAATTTGATAAATTATCACGGGAAAACTTCAATTCAATCATGAATAATGGACTTAAATGTTATGCCTGGAATGTTAACTCGAAAAAACAAATGAAGAGAGTCTTGAAATTAAGAAAAAATGGAGAATTCGTTCGGGCAATCTATACAAATTATCCAGATATATTAAAAAATTTAAGAGAACAATATTTTGAATAAAATTGGTTAGGTGTTTTGTTAATGAGAAAAATTTTCAAGAATGTGTATCATTTAGGTGATTCGGGATGCTCTGTATATTTAGTAAATACCAATAGCAAGGATGGATTGGTTCTAATTGATTGTGGCATGAGCCTTGATTTAATAAAAAAAACCACTGAATTGGGTTTGAATCCCAAAGAGATAAAGCATTGCATCATTACCCATTTTCATATAGACCATACCGCCGCGTGCGCAGATCTCAAAGAATTCAATAGCCAAGTCAAATTTTATGCTCATGAACTAGATGCTGATGCGATTCAAGAAAAAGGTCATGATGCTAAAACTGCAGCTTCTTGGTACGGCATTAATTATAAGCCGGTGAAATTAAAAAAGAAATTTACAAAGGAAGTTGAAATATTAAATTTGGGTAATTATGAATTTCAATGCATTCACACGCCAGGCCATACTCCGGGCTCGATTTCTGTACTAATAGAGATTGATGGAACTAAAATATTGTTTGGCCAAGACATCCACGGACCGTTCATGAAAGACTTTGGGTCTGATTTAGAAGATTATCAGCAATCCATGCAAAAATTACTTGATCTTAAAGCAGATGTTTTATGTGAAGGACATTTTGGCATCTTTCAACCAGCAGAGAAGGTTGAAAAATATATCAAGGGTTACATGGAACAAAATAAACGCTAGATAGGAAAATCCCATTTTACATTAATTTGAACAAATCTTAGATTAAATGAATGATACAATATTCCCAATTTAAGCTTATTTCGGAATTGAAAACCATGTAATTCAATAGAATCAATTATTTTTTAATAATGTAGATTAAAAATCACTTTATAAAGATAGGAAATATATAAATACAATTTGTAAGTTTAAGATTTTAGCAATTAAAATTTTAATTCAAGAAAAAGGATAAGAAAGTGAAAAAACATGGGTTTGGAAAATCTTACACAAGCTGACGTTTTATTTGGCAGCTTAAGTCTAATATTAGTAGCAGTTTCTACAATTGTAGGAATAAGGATAATATCAAGATATTTTGAGTATAAAGAACAGACACTTCTCACGGTTGGACTTACATGGGTATTTGTTACATCTGCGTGGTGGGTGTCTGCTTTTCAATTCGTCTTTATTGCGTTGTTTAATTACAAGTTCACCCCATATGTCTATCTTTTAATAGAAAATGCCTTTACACCTTTTGCTATAGTTTTTTGGATCTATTCTTTTTCTGCTCTCATGAGACTCAAATCACAGAAAGTCATTGTGGCTATATACATAATAATCTGTGTTATATTTGAAATAGTACTTTTTACTTTTTTAAGCATAGATACTGAACTTGTAGGTACGGGTATCGAGGAAGGGATTTTTACATCAAGACTGACGGATCTTTTTGTTGGGTTTCAAATCTTTGCTATACTATCAATAGTCATTACAGGAATCATTTTTTCGAGAAAATCGTTGCAATCAGAAAAAACAGAAATTAAATGGAAAGGTGTTTTTCTCCTGATCGCGTTTCTCTCAATAGCAATTGGAGCCGCTCTTGAAGCGATATTCATTCTAGGACCATTAGAATTAATCCTAGTTAGGGCATTGCTCATTTCAGGCAGCATTGAATTCTATTTTGGATTTTTTCTCCCAAAACCTTTAGCTAAAATATTGATAAAGCAACAAGATTAAGCCATACTTTATCTCTTTTTATTTATTTTTCTATATTTCAAGATTATCATTTGATATCAAGCATCATTAATCATATTATGATAATCAAATGATTTAGTGGAAAAACAATTTTTATACTCATTAAGAATGCTCCCAAGAGCCCATCATATTAAAATTAGTATAAATTCACGTTTAATCTTGATTCATGTTTACTTCTTTTTAAAAAATTTATACGTTTTTTATCACTCCTACTATTCGGAATTTTTCCTAGCAAAATATCTATTATTATTATGATAAACTTTAAAAGAGAAATTTTATAATTGATCGAAAGTGATAAAGGATGCCGAAAGAAGAGGTTGTCTCAAAATCGAGTATGAATTCAGAAGAAATAGAACCAGAGGAAGTAAATATCCAATATCATTATTATTTCACCTTTTTTGTATGTGTTTATTTCGGTTCTTTTTTAATTCCCGGTATTTTGTTCATGCTTTATACTCTTTTAATATTTCAACCACTAGTCTTGGAAAATCCTGATTTCATATCCATTTTTTTTGAAATTGAATCTTTATTGGCTTTATTTATTTTTCCATTGATAATGATCATCAGTTATCTATTACATTTAGTTTTTATAGGGATAGTCACGCGTTTTTGGTGGAGATTTACAGAAAAAATGTGCCCGACAAAAGACGGAATCATTCTCCGCAGTGTCCCTAGTGATACGCTTAATTATTATCATATAAGATCCTTTCTGATTAAATACGGTAAGTATGCCTTCACTAAAGGGATTTTTCCATGGCTTTCCAATTGGTATTATAATTTTGTAGGCTCATCTAAAATTGGAAAAGGTTCCACGATCGAAGAAGAGATTGTAGCAGATAAATTCATTGATGTGGGTGATAATTGTTACGTGGGAGTGAACTCTGCTGTCTGCTCACACGTGGTCGAGGGAATCTTCGGCCGAATTCCATATTTTGAAATCAAGCTCCGAGATAACGTGACCTGCTCGGCTTTCAATATCGTGGGACCAGGTTGTGATTTAGGAGAAAATTCTTACCTACTCCCCATGGGATCAACAGGAAAACATCAACATACTAAAGGCAATAATTATTATTTTGGGTTACCAGCGAGAAAAATTTTTACTAAAAAGATCATGAATTATTTAAAACTCTCTAAGGAAGATTTGCAAAGAGATGAAACATTAAGAGAACAACAGCAAAAAAACTAAATTAATAAAAGAAGTTCTTTAAAATGAATGATATTATAAATGACCAATCAGAAGAAAATGATTATACTATTGATTTTACCACCAGTAGCGCCATTAGTAGAGTAAATATCAAATTCTTAGCTGTATACATTCCTATTTTTTGGCTTAGTGGGATATTATTGGGGGTATTTTGGTACGAATGGAACAAGAATAAGCCACCAATCACTGAAGATTGGGAGCCATGGGTGGGTACCTTAATATTTCTTCCCTATGCCATATTTGCGATGTTTTTTATTTTCATTCTTTCATGTACCCTTCTAAGTAAACTCTTTTTGATATTAATCAATCTCATTCATAAACCGAAACAAGGAGTTTTTAAGGCAGAGATGGGGGATACTGATTTTGAATTCTGGTGCTTGAGAACCGAATTAAAGAAGCTTGTTCTATGGCTACTTCGTAATTTCCCAATCCCTTGGATGGATTCCCTAGCTTTGAGGTGGTTTGGGGTAAAAATGGATTTTTCTTCTCATTTGCCCGACGCGTGGTGCGATATTGAATTTGTTAAATTAGGACGTAGAGTGATGGTAGGACAGGGTGCTGTAGTGATGAGTTCAATGGTGATTGGAAAGTATTTGATAATTAAAGAAGTAATCCTTAATGATTATACGATTATTGGTGGGATGTCATGTGTTTCTCCCGGCACAATAACAGGGAGAGATTGCCTATTAGGCGCTATCTCAGCGAGCGTGTTAAATCAAGTCTTAGAAGCGGGATGGATTTACTTTGGCATCCCTTGCATCAAAATGCAACCGAATAAACTTGCTCTTGTATCCGAGATGACAAAAAGAAGTGTTGATGAAGAGAAAGCTATTTTAGTTGAGCATGATATTAATATAGAAGAAAAACGAAAAGATATTTTGAAAAAAATGAAAAAGAAGGAGTGATGTGAGAATGTCTGTCCCAACATCGATGCGAGTCGGACCCTTCACCCCGACAGTTTTAGTGAAGAAAAGATATTTAGCATTTTATATCTTCCTCATTTGGGTGAGCGTGATTCCTATTCTTCTTGAGTATTGGTTCTACTGGCAATGGTTATATGATCCCGTGAGGCCAGTTCATTTTTATATCTTCTTACCATTCCTATTTTTCATAATGTATTTAACTATGGTATTTACCTCCCTATTATTTGCCAAAATCTTATTGGTAATTGTAAACGCATTTCATAAACCGAGAGAAGGCGTCTTTCTAAGGGATCCTTCCGATAAAGATTACCGATATTGGTCGCTTCGTAATACGATAAAAAGGTGGCCAGTATGGTTAGCCCATAAATTTCCATTTCCATTCTTAGATAATTTATGTTTTAAAACCTTTGGGGTCAAAACTACCTTTACTAATTCACTTTTTGAAGGATGGGTAGATTGTGAATTCATAGAATTTGGAAAGAATGTTGTCATAGGCCAAGGAAGCATTATCCAAAGCGCAGTCATAGTAGGTAATCTCCTTATAATTAAAAAAACAGTTATTGAAGATGATGTGCGAATTGGCGCACACGCCATAGTCATGCCCGGCACGCATATTGGTAAAAGGTCTGTGTTAGCCGCTAATTCAGTGACAATTGTAGAACAGGAGTTAGAAGATGATTGGATTTATTTAGGAATTCCTGCCAAGAAATACAAGAAGAATCGCTTTTTCGAGGACGGTCTTGAGGAAGTACTCGGCCATGCAGAGGATGTGGAGGACCTAAGAAGGAAATATGAAGAAATGTACATTAAAAGGTATGATACGCATCATGGACTTAAAGAACGAATAGATCTTAGAAAAGAAAGAATAAAAGAAGAGAAAAGGCTAAAGGAAGAAAAATAATATTAAACAATTTATATTCTACATTTTTGGATAT
>SDNN01000121.1 GCA_004524425.1 Promethearchaeota archaeon | reverse complement strand
TTTTATTTGAACGTGTTTCTCGTTTTTAAGATCGAAAATCTCCTTATAAATACGGCTCATGGACTTACTGAATATTATTTTATTCTCTTTTATCTCGTGAAGGATAAATGCTTTTTCCAAGATTTCTTTTATAGTTTCATCGTTTTTTATTTTCATTTCATCGTCTGAAGCATCATAATTTATAAGAAAATACTCTCTTAGTTTTAATATGTCATCTAGTTCAAGATTGCCCCAAAAATCCGTATATTTGGGATGAAGGGGGATGTTAAAGGATTTAGAAATATGAATTGCTTCTTCTGCTGAAGGTGTATTCCGAAAGGGATCCTCAATGTATTTTATTATATTTTCATTTGAGTTTCCATTTTCCTTGGCAGCTTTTTCTAATTCTAATGCCCACCACTCCTCAACATATCCAGAAGGTATGAGATTATGGTTATTTTCGGAAAACTCACCAAAACCAAAGAGAATATCTCCCAAAAACAAGATCTTTTCGATTTTGGGGAATAGCTTTTTTGCTACTGGGATGCGATTTACTTTAATCACGTTACCGTTTTTTAATTTCACGATAGGGGGTTCAATATGATCTACCGGACAAGTACTCGTACTCTTGCCAGGTCTTTCAATTCTTAATTGAGTTCCTATTGCAATGAAGTTATCCAATAAATACATGGTTATGGGATGAATTCCTGCTGCTGCTAAACCCGTGTTGCGAGACCTGCCATATCTTATTCTGTGACCTCCAATAGTGGAAGGATAACTGAAAACAGGCCTTCCAGCAATAATATCAGCGATATATTTTTTATTTGGAACGATTGCTTCTTCTTTTTTTTGATTTTCAATTTCCTTATCACTCTTGTTGAGATTTTTCTCTTGATTTACTTCATTAAAGGAAATGTCCTTCAGATTTGATAACCAATCCCATTCTTTTAATTTCATGGTTTTTGCAATCTTTAATAATTTAGGAGCTTTGAGCAATATTCCGTCATTTAATACAAGACAAGCGCCTCCGCGGATATAATTGGTTTCTATTCGGGGTAAATCTCTAAAAGCACTAACCTCTTCACGTTCAGTTGCATCACCATTAATCTCAATGGGTAAATGTTTCACAGCGAACCGTATTTCATCATTAGATGAGGGATATTGAAGATGTACCCTTCTATCATAAAGCTTAATCTCTTCTACATATCTTCCAATTTCTGCCTCTGTTGCTTCATACTTGGAGATGTTAGTCCTTTCTCTAACATAATCTGCAATTAACACGCAAAGTGCCGCTGTCGTTCCCCCAGCAGCCCTGATGGGTCCTGCAAAATATAAGGATAAATATTCATTTCCTTGCTGATCTTTTCTTATCTTAATCTTAGAAATGCCTTCTAAAGGAGCACTTACCACTCCCATTGTCTTTATTGCTAAGCCAACCCTTATAGCACGCTCAACTCTATCATCTAATGAAACAATATCTCCAATTTTACCCTCTAATATATCCGAAACAACCTGAAACGTGATTTCATCATCAGATATGCCTTTATTTTTTAATTTTCTTATTACTTCTGCAACTCCTTCTGGTCCAACTAATTTTTCAACTCGACCTGCTAAATCTTTAGCCTGAGGAGATTCCACATATATCTCAGGATCCAAGCCTTTTTCACGCGCTTTTTCTGCGATGTCATAACATTCATTAACTTGATTTTGCAGATTTTCAAAGTATTTTTTCATCCCATTACTCATTTCTAACATAATAAGCTCACTCAACGATTCATTTAAAAGATAATTTGAGCCAGTAAGACCCAATATTGTAATTATTAAGATATAAAATAAACTCGTTTATTCACATATTAACAAATAGACCTTGTTAATTTTTAGTAACATCTTGAAATTCAGTTTACTCTCTTTATATAAAAAAGAAAAAGATATTTTTTCTTTAATAAAAAATGATTTAACTTAATTCCACTAAAATAATAATAGTTCCTTTTTAAGGAGAGTAATAATGAATGAAAGCATATCAGAGAAAAACAGGATCATAATTAGGAAATTTCTCGAGTCTGGAATAAACATATCTCCTAAAAGTTTAAAGTTTATTTCTAATCTTAATAATAGCCTGGATAAGGTTGATGAGATAATTAAGGAATCCAGTTTTATACCTTCATTTAATGGGCATTTAACAATAAATTTCCTTAAAAAAATGTCTGATAAAGAGATTCAAAAGACATTAAAAAGACATTCTCTTAATGAATTAACAGTACCAGAATTAGATATCGTGAAAAAAAAAATACCCCCTCAAGAGGATAAAAATCTTTTAAATGATAATGATGGTGAATTAAAAAATACTGGGAAAAATTCTAATCAACTCTTAGAGGACTTGGATTATATTAGTTCAAGTTTATCCAAATCTTCCCCTAAAAATAAAAATCACACAAGACTACCTCTTAAAAAGATTGAGAAAAAAAAGAAAAGCATAAGGGCTCTAGAATCTACAAAATCAACGCTTCATTTTATTCCAAGCGCCAAAAATTATGAAATCGATTATGAAATCTTGATGGATCCCACGGGAAAATTATACACAAATGGAGATTATAATGATTTTTATGAATTAATGGTTGACAAATATAATCAGCTGAAGAAACTCATGAAAAGAAGGAGCGATACTCTTTCAGCTACTAATATTGCTAATATCTTGAGAAATTCACAAAACCAAGAAATTGCTGTTATTGGATTAGTTAAAGAGATTAGACCCACCAGAAATGACAATTATTTTATAACTTTGGAAGATAATACTGGTGAAATAAACGGCGTGCTTAAAAGAAGTGCAGAAAATCAAGAAACTATAAAAATTCTTGAAAGAACTTTAATGGATCAAATGCTCTTCGTGAGCGGAACATACAATCCTGGAGAAAAAAGAAAAAAAGGAATCATATTCATAAATAATTTAACAAAAATAGATATTCCAAGAGATCACGAACCAAATAAATCAACTGAACCTCTAACAATTGCTCTCTTATCTGATACTCACATAGGAAGCAGAGAATTCGAGAAAGATTTATGGAATAGATTCATTAATTTTTTAAATGGTGAGATTGGTAACAAAAATATTAGAGACATAGCTGGAAGAATCAAGTACATTGTTATCAATGGAGATTTGATTGATGGGATTGGAGTATATCCAAGTCAGGAAGAAGATTTAGTAATAAATGACCTATATAAGCAATATGAATTTGCTTCAGAACTGCTTTCAGAAGTGCCAGATTATATAAAAGTGTTTTATAGTTCTGGCAATCACGAACCAGTTAGAAACGCACTACCTAGACCTGCAGTGCCTAAAAAATATGCAGATTCTTTAGTTGGTCAAGGAGTTAAATGCATTGGAAATCCTGCGGTGATTAAAACTCATGGGGTTAACACCTTAATTTTTCATGGGGATAGTTTGATTGATTTAAATCAATTACTTCCGGGTTTAGATAATCAAAAACCAACTGAAACTATGAAGGAATTATTAATTTGTAGACATCTTGCCCCCACCTATGGTAAAAAAACCCAGATTGCTCCAGTTAATAGAGATTGGCTCATCATAGACCAAATTCCAGATATTTTCCACACAGGCCATATCCATATTAATGGAATGGGAATTTATCGGAACGTCTCTTTAGTTAATTCAGGATGTTTTCAATCGCAAACAGATTTTATGAAGAGCTTCGGCATCCAGCCTACTCCAGGGATTGCTTCACTAATTGAGCTAGATACTTTAAAAGGAAAGGAAATTAATTTAAATGATAGAATCTAAAAAGGTGAATCAGAATCAATTTTGCAATTCCACGGAACGATACTCCTCAACTCTTACTTTATGTATGGAAGATTATTAACTTACCTTTTATTTCCAAAGAGGAGTTAATTTATAAGATTTCTTTTGAATTTTTTCTCTTAGCTCCTCAAAAAGCAAAAGAATTGATAGAAACCTCTCTAAAAAAGAGTCTATTAATCAAAGATGAGGATAACAACTTAAACCTTTCAGATAGATTATTTAAAGAATTTAAAAATTGGCAAAATAATAAAAAAAAGCAAATTCAAAAAAATATAGCAAAAATAAAGCAATCAGCAGAATTAATAAATAAAATTGAAACTGATGAATCGGATAATTTTAATGTGCTATTAAAGGCTTTTTTAGATAAAGGAACGATTAATAGAGCCGTCACTGTATCAGATTCTGACATTAACATCATACAACTTAATTTTGAACAAGGCATCATCAAATCAGAAATCATTGGGTCGAAAAAAGATCCTTATATCATTGAAATCAATCTTAAAAATAAGATTTTAACCCATAATTGTCATGATTACCAAAGCAGGAGAGCAGAAAATAAAAAGTTTTGCAAGCACTTGGCTAAATTATTTCTTTTTCTAAAAGAAAAGAACGGTTCCGCCACTTTAAAAATCTTACGCAAGATGGCAGAAAAAATTAATGAATGGGATTTTAAGACATTAAACTAATTTTTTAAAAGTATTGCCATGGACTCTCACCTTGCCAGCTTGCAAGTAACTTGGTTTAAAATCAATGTAATTACTAATTTTATCAATCTCTGATAGGAGTTTTTCTAATATATCTAACTCCACTTCTAACCTGATTATTTTTGACCTTCCATAATGGCCCATGGATTTTAAATCAGCCGAAATAATACCAGCTAAAGCCAATTCATTAATATAATCACTAATTCTTCTTTTCGTCAATTTTCTTACTCCAGGTATTTTTGAACTCAATTCTGAATGTACTTCATAAATATCACCTGAAATGATTATAGAATCAGGACTAAATTTTGTGATCAAAAATATTGCAGTAAGTACAATTTGAGCCTGAAGTGGCATGCCTTTAATATATTCTACAAAAAAGTTTTTTTCTAAATCATCTTGAGCATCACGAACATGTTTTTCCGTTATATATTTATTTTGAGCTCTTTCTGCTAATTCTCCTGCTTTTCTTAATAATTGCAACGCCTTTCTTGCATCACCGTGTTCTTTTGCTGCTAATGCTGCGCAGAAAGGAATGACTTCTGCTTTTATTACTCCTTCATTAAAAGCAATTTTTGCTCTTTCATTAAGAATGTCTCCAAGTTCACTCGCATTATATGAAGGAAAAACTATACGTTCTTCTCCAAGGCTGGAAATTGTTCTTGGATCCAGGTATTCTTTGAATTTTAATTTGTTAGAGATACCAATCACGCAGGTCTTACAATAATCTAAATTTTCATTTAATCTTGTTAAATCGTAAAGAATGTCAGTGCCCTTCTTTTTTTCTAACAGCATGTCAATCTCATCAAATACTAAAAAACAAATAGAATGGACTTTTTGGTCCAACAATCCTAAGAGTTTTTTAAAGATGATGTCTTTAGGAAGCCCTGTTGGAGGTATTCTTTCACTTCTAGAAATAGTATTATATATGTGAGCTAAAATCCTGTATGGCGTTGAAACTACGCTACAATTGATATAAATCCACCAAGGTCTCTCCTCCACGCATCTTTGGCTCAGTTTCTGACTGATGTACCGAATTGTTGCAGTTTTACCACTCCCAGTAGGGCCATAACACATGAAGTTAGGAGGATTATCTCCCATCAATGCGCAGGCTGTATACTCCGCCAACTTCTGAATTTGGGGATCTCGATGAGGTAATTCGTCTGGAATATAAGAAGGCTCGAGAGCATTCCTTTTTTTAAAAATTTTAGCTCCTTTCAGGTATTTGTCATAAAACTTATCTATGTTAAATTGATTTGGATTCTTCAACAATATTCTCACTTAAATTTTTTCATTCCACTCGAAATGAGGCTTGACTTAAGATAAAATTGATCTTTGATTTTAGGAGATCGTTTCTCATTCAACATATAAAATGCAGTAGAAATAAATATTTAAATCTATTTATTAACCGCCAAATTAGCGAAAAAATGTTAAATTTTTAATATGCACAATTTAAAGGATAAATTTATCATAGATTACTAATATTATTGTCGTCAAGTATTTTAAAATACTATTATTAAGTTCGAATTAACAATTTTCGATATTTAGATTTTGAGAATTTGAAACTATTAAAAACTTAAATAAAAAATATAATATTATACAAATTAAAAATGAACTTTAACTCAAATCATTAGGGGATTTGAAAACATGTCCGAAAACATTGAAAGAAACAAAAAAACCACTTATATTTTGGCAATAATCTTCGCCTGCTTATTTTTAGCTGATTTTATGTTAATTTCTATTTTATATAGTTATTCTGATTGGATTGCTATTTTAATTTTTAGTCTTCTGTTCATTGCTCCAGCATATTTTTCGAATGCAGGTATGGTCATTGTCGGAGGAGGTAAACCTATTGACGGAGGTAAGAATTTTCGAGATGGAAGGAGAATTTTTGGAGATCATAAAACATGGAATGGTTTAATCAAAGGACCACTGTTTATCGGAATCCCCGTATCCATAGGGATCGCCCTCTTGTTCCTTTTAATTTGGCCTTCAATTGTTGAATTCCAGAAAAGTTCTGCCGAAGAAGGATTATATGTTATTTATAATGATCTCTCTTACTACGAATATTACTTTATTGGGGGAACTTCCATCATGAAATTTATTCCGCTCATAATAAGAATTACCCTTTGTGCTTATGGGGCTGCTTTTGGTGATCTGATTGGAAGTTTCTTAAAAAGGAGGTTTAACCTTGAAAGTGGAGCTCCTGCTCCATTAATCGATCAGTTAGATTTCCTTCTTTTTGCTCTGATTTTCACCTCTATTCCGGCAATATTCATGCCAGATTTATTCTTGATTCCTGACCTTAATATTATTATCTTCTTAATAATCTTGACTCCCTCAGTTAGCGTGATTGCTAACACTATTGCGTATTTTATAGGATTGAAGGATGTTCCCTGGTAATATTCTTCAAATCGAGATTAGGCTACATTTGATGTGAATAGGCACATTGCTCTCTTCAAAAATTAAATGCTTTTCAAAAATCTCATTAACTGCTTTAATATAATCACCATTGCGTCCAATAGCAATACCCCTTTCTTCAAATGATAAAAAACAAATATCAATTATTTTTTTTCTTGAATATATGTTATATTCGACGCGAACATCATGAATATAAGGATCAGGAAAAAAGCTAAATAACAGCCTCATTAAGGTTGTTTCTGCCCTAATCAACATGATCTTTTGGTAAAACATCTTTCTAACTAAGTTTAAATGTTGTTTTACTCGAAAATATTCAGTATTATTTACAAAAAAAAAGATAAAATTTTTTACTAAAATTACATGTTCTGGTTCAATACCTGTTTTGTGATAAAAATAGCGATAATAAATTAACTCTTCATTAGAATATCTTTTTTTCATGGAAATTTTTTGTGAAAAGAATAGATTATCTTCAAATCTACTTAACATATAAAAAAAAATAAAGTAAAATTGATTTAAACTCATATATTTTTAAGAAATATTTCAAATAAAGAAGTAACCTAACAAAATAATTTAAATCGAAAGCTTAACAATGAAAAAAGCAGGATTTTCTTTTGAAGACCACACAGCTGATGTTCAAGTTAAATCTTGGGGAAAAACTCTGGAGGAAGCATTTACTCAAACCGCATATAGTTTAATGGCAACGATTTCTCCCAATTTGCAGAAAATATCATCAATAATTAGAAAGTCTCTTAAAATTCAAGCAGAGGATAAGCAAGCGCTTCTATTCGATTTTTTATCTGAATTTCTTTATATTTTCGATGTTGAAGGACTTATATTTGGAGATATTGTGGTAAATTATATAAAAAAAATTAATGATGAGTATGAACTTCAAGCAGACATGAAAGGGGAGAAATTTAATAAAGATTCACATGAAATTGGTACAGAAGTTAAAGCCATAACTTATTCTTTTATGAAAATAGAAGAAAAAGAACATAAAGTTACGATTTCAATCGTATTTGATATATGAATTTAACCTTTCACTACTCCAATTGGAACTAATCTTGCTACTTTTTCAACTATGTCTAAATCATGGCTCACTTGTACTACTTGATCTATATCTTTATAAGCACCTGGTGCTTCTTCCGCAATCACCTTCATTGAGGCAGCCTTAACTAGGATCCCGTTCTGTTTTAATTGGTGCTTTACATCTTTCCCCCAATATTTTTTGGTAGCTTTTGAACGAGACATCACTCTCCCTGAACCATGAGCCGTTGAACCAAATGTTAGATCCATAGCTTTTGGCTTACCAACACATAGATAAGATGCAGATCCCATTGTTCCCGGTATTAACGCTGGCTGTCCTATACTTTTGTAATCATTAGGAAGAACAGGATGGTTAGGTGGGAAAGCTCTGGTTGCACCTTTCCTGTGTACATTTAATTTCATTTTTTTTCCGTTAATCACATGCTCTTCCTTTTTCAAAATATTATGACATACCCCATAAATTAAATTTAGATCAAGATCTATAAAATCTTTAACACTAAACACCCGCTGAAATGATTCTCTTATCCAATGTGTTATCAACTGACGATTACAGAAACCAAAATTCGCTGCAGATGCCATTTGGCTTATATAATTTTGAGCTTCAGGGGTGTTTGCCGGAACAGAAGCAAGTTCTCTGTCTGGAACTCGAATATCATATTTTTTCATGGCCTTTTCAATGGTTCTTAAAGAGTCAGAGCATACCTGATGACCCATCGCTCTACTGCCCGTGTGAATCATAACCGTGATTTGATTTACATCATTTATACCCAATTTACT
>SDNN01000012.1 GCA_004524425.1 Promethearchaeota archaeon | reverse complement strand
TATTTGATGCAATATACTCAACTGGCTTATCAAATCTCTTTAAATTCGTGATCAACTCACAACAACATCCACAACAATTGCAAATGAAGAATGGATGCTGAGTATTGTCAGCTTGAATGATAAACCCCTCATTTTCAAATTTTTTTAAGATTTCAAGAGCTTTATTCTTAGATACGCGTCGAGACCATCCTTTATCAAGGGACATTCTTGCTCCTCTATTTAATGTAAAGCAAGTTTCGCGAATATCTGATTGCTTACAAGGTTCTCCAATAATATCCTTGCTTTTTCGACATACACAATCCATGATTGCTATGAATCCTCCAGTCAACTCATCATTTTCAAAAATTTTTCTTATATTGTCGTAGGTGGCCACGGATTTTTCCGATGACACGCTTTCCTCAATTGGTACAGTCCGCACTTGATTAATCCTTGTTTTTGTAAATTCCTCAATGTATGCTTCCTCTAGATATTGCTCAAAATCTTCAACGAATTGTTTTTCGAGACGATCTAATTGATATTCATACATGCCCACTGCAAGAAAGGCATTTGCATAATATTTTATCTCTTCCTCTCCTTCCATTACCCTTCCATGGACAATCGCCCCTTTTTTAAACATCGTGTCTAATGTTTCTTCAAGTTCTTCAATGCTGATTCCCGTCTTTTTCACCCGGCGATAAATTTTCTTTAGCGGTTCAGGAATTAATCTCAAATGTAATGCAATTCCTGCCTCTTTAGGAGTGAATAAATGTTTCAAAATGCGAATCTCCACGCCTGATTCTGTTACAGGGTATCCTATCGGCAAATTATCCAAGTGTTGCTGCAATTTTCTGTAGACATCGACATCATCTTCTTCAAACTTTCTTTTAATTTTAGTCAACAATAATCCCCTAATTAGCTCCTCGAATAAGTTATGATCTTAATAAAAAAAATCTTAAATTTAAGATCTATACATTAAATTTTAAAATTTGCCTAAAAACATAATGTTTATTGTTAAGAACAATCAAAATTTTATATTTTGGTCATATCTTTATCCTTTTTTATCTATCTTATCTTCAGAGAGGTCTAGTAATTTATAGATAACTTGAATTAAACCTGGTAAAATAAAAATAAATCCTAAAATATTCCCAATAGTATGAACAATCGTGAATGGCAATCCAAGTATGTAAGTTGGCCAAAAAGTTTCGATTGTTCCAAAAATAGTTAAGGCACCTATTAAGGTAGAAAGAATATCATAGATAATAGTAATTAAACCTCCAATGATAGCAAAAATCAAGATAATGGGAAACACATATAAGTCATCCTCTGGCTTGAAATAATCTTTCTTTTTCAAATAATTATGAACCGCACCTCCTATTATGCCTACAAGAGAATAATGCGCAATTTGATAAGCAAATAAAGGTAATGGTGAGACGCCGTAGGGATTTAGAAAGACAAATATGAACGAACTCATTAATCCTATGATAGCTCCATCTCTTTTGCCTAATATAAAGCCAGATAAAAAAATCATCAAAGTAAATAATTCAATGTTAGGAATAGCTGCTAAAACGAAGCCTAAAACTACTGATAATGCTATAAATGTACTTAAAAGGGCAATTCTAAATGAAGATCTCTCAAGCCAAGGAATGCCATTTGATTTTTCGAGCTCAGTATCGACATAAACTGTCATTTTAAAATCCATTTTATGTTTAAGGATTAAAATAATATGGGATAAAATTTAAATTTTTAGGGCAACTTTCCTATTTAATTTAGGAAATTTATCCTAATTTTCTAGTTAAATTTTTTAATTAACAATAAATTGGAAAATCATGAATAAAAAAACAATATATCTCTATATGATTCCCGTATTAATCATATGTGGAGGTTTATGTCTTTTATCTATAAATAAAACAACAGACCTTATTTCTAAAAATCAAATAGAAATTATAGAGCGAGATAATCCTTATGAAAGTACTAATGAAGTGCCTTTAGAGTATTATCAGCATTTAGATTTAAATGGAGAATATGTCTATAATGTCACTCAATTTGGAGATAATGAAGCTTGGTGGTGGTACTTTGCTGGATTTAGAGGGATGTTCAAAAGCGATCCTGGAGGAAAGATAAATATCAATTTCACTGGTTTTTATGATCGAGATCCGAATGATTGGGGTGATGAATTTCCTGAGACTAATATGCCTTACTATGATATCGAAATTTACAATAAAAGTGGACCACCAGCGAATTTTGAGGCAAATAATATTTCAAATAGCGAAGTCGCAGGAGTGTTAACCTTAGGATATAATGGATTTCAATCTGGATTTCTCATTCCAATAAGTAACTTAACGAATCTTAAAGAAATGGCCCTAGGACAAGCTACTGGTTCTGCTAATGGCGAAGTCATGGTGGAAGAATCATTCAACTTTCTCTATATCAGCTTTGAAGAAGACAGTCAGAATATAATGACTTACTTAATTTATGATAGATGGACAGGACTCCTTGTCTGGGCGGAAACATACTCTTATGGTTTTAAAATGGAAATTCAATCCCTTAATTTCACATTTAATTACGATTTGGAATACAATTACACTGTAAATCAATTTATAGGACCTAAATTATGGAATTCATTCATGGGTGAAAGAGGATATTTTAATTCAAGTTATGGTAATCATATCTTAGTCAATTTTACTGGATTTTATGATAAAGAACCAACTGATGATTCATGTTTTTCAGCACCGATTCCTTTCATTAATATTACTTTTGTAAATAATGAAACTTTTTATAATATCTCAAATACGGAAGCCGGTGATGCATTAGTAATTGGTTATAATAAATTTTATTCGGGATTTTTAATATCCACGGAGAATTTAACATTATTAAAAGATCTGGCGATTACGGAAGCATTAGGATCTACTAACGGTATTGTAACCATTAAAGAAACCAAATTAACAATTAAAATTACTTATGATCAAATAGATGGCGATCAATTTACTTCCTTAATTTATGATATACGTACAGGCCTTTTGTTGTGGGTATATACTGAATCTTCTGAAGATATTCTTGAAATAACTATAGAGGGTATCACACCAGGACAATATTCTGTAGGACTCTCTAATCCATTTTTTAGTGATGATGACGAGGACGATAAATTAACTAGAGAATCAACTCTCTCGGAGGAAACTTTAATATTATTCATCAGTATAGTCAGCGGAGTTGTTTTGTTTACAACAGCATTATCTCTATATGCTTCTAAAGTTAAAAATGTAGAACCAAAATTTATTTTAATTGGTATTGTTGGAATAGCATGTTTTACAAGCCTGATTACCTATAGTTATGGATTAATGCCTATCCCGGAGATTATAAAAGAAAAGAAAGAGGGTGAAGTTGACGATATTACCCTGATTGTAGATTTTGGTGATAGTACAGTTAAACTATGGGATGATATTTCCACTGATGAGGATGACACTGTGTTTGATTTATTAAGGGATTATTGTGATGTGGAATATGAGGATTATGGAGAGAATGGTGTATTAGTTACTTCTATTGATGGATATGAAAATGGAGAAAAAAATTGGTTTTATGGAGTAAATGGTGAAAAAATTGGCTATAGCTGTTCAAAATATGAAGTTGAAGACGGGGATATTATTAATTGGATTTATGGAGACGATTATTCTCCTCCATAATTTGTTTATTTTTTTCTTTTTTATTCAGTAGGAATTTGTTTTAAAAGCGGTTCCATTATCCTGAAGGCTTTTCTGATTTTATGGGTGTAGTAACCTAATTTATAAGCTTTCTTGCAGCTTGTAAAGAGCATGTAATTATTATCAGATCCTCCGACCATTATAATGGTATAGCCTTTTGTACCCCGAATTACAATTTCTTGCAGCTCACCTTGGTTTAAGCCTTGACTTATTTTTTGTCCTAAAGATATTAAGGTTGCGGGACTTGCGCTGTATATATCAGCAAAGACATTAGCTGTTTCCGAACTGGCGATTCTCAACCCTGTTTTTGACACCACTGCTGTTCCTTCCAAATCCGTGCTGCTTTCAAGAGTTTCCAAGGCACGCATCAAATCATCAAGGATTTCTTGCTCTATATCAATAGTCATTAAGGCTCAATTGCTATTATGTGTTTTTTAGAGTATAGTTATAATAATTATAAGTGAATTAGAATTTAAATCTTTTTTAGACGGAAACTTCTCAATTCCTTGAGAATAACGGGATCCCCTTTATCAACTTTGACGTTTGGATTCTCAACTCCAACAATGACCGCCCCTTTCGTACCAAAAGTATCTACTATTTTTGTAAAAGGAGATTCTAATTGTCTTCCAATAATTTTTTTTGCTCCTATGGAAGATTGAGCGAGCCCCGTGCAGACCAAGTCCTTTTGTATTCGACCCCTCTTAAATTTATATCTATAAAGAAATGGTGCTTTTTCATGAATTCTTAGTAATTTTGCTGATCCTAAAATTCTAAGGGTTGTTGGTGGTAAATCTAACCTACTTAATAGCATGGTAGATCTTTCTTGATGAATTAATACTTTTTCATTTAACCACAAAAATGCATTAAATTCATTATTTTCTCTGGTAATATCTCTCTGGATTTTTTTATTGTCTATTTCCTCATATGGATATATTTTTCCTGAAGTGGTAAACATTCCGATAGTTATATGAATTTGAGATCCAAAATGAGTATCGGGTCTAAACAATTCGTTTTTATTGATCCTCACTTCAAGGATATCACTAATCTCAAACGCATTCGGATTGCCTGTAGCAATGCATCCTCGATAGATTTTTTTAATATCTAAGTTTTTGATGTTTATTCCAACTCTATCTCCTGCTTTCGCTGATTCAACATTTTGATGAAAAATTTGGATATTTTTCACCCTTCCAACCGTATTAACAGGCAAAACATTTATTTGCTGATTTATGCTTAATCTTCCACTTAATATCGTGCCAGTCACTATGGGGCCCATCCCTTTAATGGTAAAGTGATGGTCAATCGGAATTATCAGATCACCTTCTAAATCTCTTTTAATTTCTATACTTTTAATCGTTTTTAATATGATATGGCGCAGTTCTTCAAAACCGCTTCTGTCCCTTGCTGAAACAGTATGCATCGGAACTTTTGAACCGAAACTTGTAGTTGCAAAGAATTCTCTCATTTTTCCAATCTCCTTTTCAATATTCCCTTTAAAGAGATCGATTTTATTGAGGACCACGATCACATCTTTTATGTTTAATGATTCAATCATGATCAAATGTTCCCCTGTTTGAACCTGCGGACCTTTATTTACATCAATCACTAAAATGGCACAATCAATAATTTCCACAGAGGAGGCACTAATCTTGATTAAATCTGCATGACCTGGACCATCCACTAAAGTAATTAGAAATTGATCAAGAACAAAGCTCGAAAATCCTAAATCTATGGTAATTCCCCTTTCTTTACTCTGGGGATGAGCATCAATCCCAGCTGTTGAAATAATCTCAGATAAAACTTCTGCTATGGCTGTTTTACCGGAATCGATATGCCCAAAGAGTCCGATGTGTATGGGTACTTTCTCCTTGACATCCATGGTTCAAAATCCAAAAAATGGTTAAATTTAACACTTGTTTTAAAATATGGTTAAAAAATTATAAATTTTGACAGGATAATTTATATCAAAAATCGTACTACAATAAATTTAATTAACTACATTAAAATTCTTATTATAAAGAAAACATTATTTCAAATTAAAAGAATGTGAATTTCACATGGCTAAATTTTGCGTATATTGTGGTAAACCAGTCAGGGAAGATGACAAATTTTGTATAAGTTGTGGTAAGCCTCTTATCTCATCTCTCCCGAGAGTTGAAAAGAAAGAGAAAGAAAAAGTTACTAAAAAACCAGAGATGGAAGAAAAAAAGACAAAAGAGCAGGAAAGAAAGGAAGAAGAAATGGCAGAGGAAGAAGTGGAGGAAAAAAAAGAAAAGCAAGAGGATGATCTAAAAGAAGAGGAAATTAAGCCTCTTCCTGACGAAGTAAAGCAACAAATAGAATATTACCTCGAACTTAATGATATTCGTTTAAAAAAGTTGTCTTTGGATGAAAAATTAAAGGATCTAGAAACAAACTTAAAATCGGACAGATATGAAACGGATTTTGAATTTGGTGAGAAGATTAACGTTCAATTAAAAGCTGTTAAAACTGTAATGGAAGAGCTAAAGGAAGAGGAAAAAAAGGTCAAAGAGAAACTCACCGATAAATTTGTTATTGAAAAACTAGAATATGATATAGAGACTAAACGATCACACTTAAAAAATCTCATGAGAGAGCATAAGCTCAAGAAGATTAAGGATAAAGAAGTGGTCAAAAAATTAAAGGCAAAATATAAGAATCAGCTCGAGAATTTCATTGAAGAAAAAGCAGAATTAATAGCTGGCATTCAATTATGGATTGATGAATTAATAGAAGAAAAGACAGAGCTAAATACGGAGAGAAAATTTAACAAGGCTCGCTTTTCTGCAAAAGAGATAACAGAAACTGATTTTAAAGATAAAGATGAAGAATTTGAGATTAAAATTAAAAAGCTTGATAATAAGATTCAAACTCTTGAAGATCTAATAAAATAGAAAAATTAAGGGATAATTTTATTTACATTCTATTATTTTAAAAAGTGATTAAGATGAGAAAGAATGTAATTGCTATAATGATATTCCTTATTGCTCTTTCATTTTTAACGCTAGGAATAATTGCGGGACATGTTTTTCTCTTTGAACCCTTTTATGAAGAAATGGCACAAATAGATTGATTTTCTATTAAAAAATCTTCTTTATTGTTAGTTTATGAAATTATTAGTCCCATCTACCCTTTTTAGAACCATAAGAATCATCTAAAAAGCCTTTCTTCGTGTATAATTTCTCTTCTGATTTTCTCACTTTCTTGACTTCTTTATAATGAGCTTTGCAGAGATAAATCTTACGATTTTTGCTTTCAATTATCTTAAGATCTGCTTTTTCAACGTATTTTCCCCATTTTTTTTCATTAAGTGAACGAATTGCTTGTTCAGAACACTCTTTTACTGAGCATTTTTTATTTTTACTCTCTGCTCCCTTAAGCTCTGTTTTTTCTCTTAGTTCTTTAGGTAATTTCATTATTATCGATTAAGTAAAAGTTTTATTACAAATAGAATATTTATGATGTTAAATAGTCTATCTCTTAAAATTTTTGCTAAACTAATGGATAACTTAAATTTCACGTTCAACGAAAATCTAATTAAACAAAAATTATTTCCTTTTGATTCCCCGAAAAGAATTTCTTTAAAGGATGAATTTTTTACCCCTTCAGCCATACTTTTTTCTATCGTCCCTCATGAAAAAAACATACCTTATGAGCTCATTATTATTCATAGAACGGATCGCGGCTTGAAACACCGAGGAGAAATGAGTTTTCCTGGAGGAAAATTTGATCCAGTTAATGATCAGACCTTACAAGATACCGCTCTAAGAGAGGCTGAAGAGGAAATTGGTGTACCTCGAGATAAAATTAAAATATTAGGATGCTTACATGACATGGTAACATTAACTAAATATACCATCACGCCTTTCGTAGCAGTTATTGATAAGAATCAAAAACTAGTAAAAGAAGAGAGAGAAGTACAGGAGATTTTAAAAATACCAATTACTTTCTTTTTAGAGAGAAAAAATTTCAAGGAACAAATCATCTTAGTCGAGGATGATAAATTTCCGATATTTTATTTTAATTATTATAATCCGAAAAATGGTAAGAAATATACCGTTTGGGGTGCAACTGCATACATGATTGCATCATTCTTTCAACAGGTGTATGGGTACCATTTATCACGTCATGGAATAAAGCGCTTTAATTTAGAAAGAATAAGACAATTAAAAGACTATATTAAATATAAGAGAGAGATAACTAGCAAATTTTAAGGAGTATTAATGAGGTTTTAGAAAAGTGGATCTCTTAGAACTCATTTTTGACGTGGAAAAAATAAGAAAAGGATTAAAGGCTTACGATTCACCTAAAAGAATATCCATGCGCGAGGATAACTTCGTAAATTCTGCAATAACGTTTCTAATAATGCCATATAAGACCAAACCTTATGATTTGGTTTTGATACGGAGAACAAAACAATTAAACGATAAACATTCTGGTGAAATGTCTTTTCCCGGTGGCAAATTTGACCAAGATTTAGATAAAACCTATATAGATACAGCGCTTAGAGAAACTGAAGAAGAATTAGGCATTCCAAGATCACATATTCGACTATTAGGATGTCTGGATGATCATCTTACACCAAAAGGATTCATAATCACCCCTTTCGTCGCATACATTGACCAAAATGAAAGATTGGTTAGACAAGAAAAGGAAGTGAGAGAGATTGTGAAAGTTCCCGTTTCTTTTTTTGCAAATAAGAAAAATTTTCGTGAAAGAACCTATTATATTCAAAATGAATTAATTGGAGTCGGAAAATTTAAATACAAATCCCCAAATGGTAAAAAATACGTGATTTTTGGGGCGACTTCTCACATAATAGTGAACTTCCTGGATTCGATCTACAAAACGGGACTCATGACCCCAGGATGCAGGCGAATCAGATGTGCTGATATTAGAGATAAAATAGTCAAATAATCTTTTCAAAAAAAGCACATGAATTAAAAATAATCGAAAACTTCATTTTTATCAAATAATTTTTTACAATGAGAATTTATATAAATCCATTGGCCCTTGACGGTCGGAGTGGTCTCTGACGCTGGGCTTCAAACCCAGTTATCCTGCGGAGGGATAGGGGTTCGATTCCCCTCGAGGGCCGCCAATCTCTAATAGAACATGCTACTTATCGTTTATCAAATTAATGATTAAAATCTGGTTTTTTCGTCAGTAATTATTTAAAGTAATGAGTTTAAAAATTAATTATGGTAAAACTCAATCCCGAGCAGGTTTCAAAAGCTCTAAAAATTTTAAATAAAATTGAAGCACATCGTTTTTATTGGAAAGCTTCCGGTTATATTGATAAAGATCTCGACAAACCAATAATAGCAATAGCTAATTCAATGCAGGATGCAGGAGTAGGCCATGTACATCTACGAGAACTTGCCAAGCACGTGAAAGAAAGTATCTATGCAGCAGGTGGCACGCCTATTGAATTCAATGTAATTGGACCTTGTGCGGGTTATGCAAAAACCCCTGCTACAGATGATATCACTCTTCTCTATGATTTACCTCAGAGAGAAGCAATCGCAGATTCGATTGAAATCCAGATGATGAATTATAAAGCCGATGGTCTTGTTTGCATTGGTACATGTGATAAAATTGTTCCAGGAATGTGGCTAGGTGCTGCAAGAATGAATTTGCCAACTATATTTTTATTAGGAGGTCCCGCACCTCCCGGAGAATGGCGAGATATGGAAACTGTCTTTCCCACTAATGTTATTATTAAAGGGTTGAATATGGTTCTTTCAGGTGAGATGAAGGAGGAAATCTTTTTTAAAGAAATTAAAAGAATGGAATCAAACTGGATTAAAGGATGTGGAGCATGTCCCGAACTCACTACAGCAAATACCACGATGATTGCCACGGAGGCAATGGGATTATGCCTTCCAGGAGTTTCAACAACTCCCGGAAATGCAATGGAAAAGGTTCGTCAATCAAGAGAAACAGGCCATGTCATCATGGATATGGTGAAATCAAAATTAACTCTAAAAAAAGTTATTACTAAAGAATCCATTTCAAATGCATTTAAATGTATCATGGCGGTATCTGGTTCAACTAATGGCATCTTACACCTGCTTTCTTTTGCCCTAAGTATGGGGATTAAATTCAACGTGGACAAGATACAAGAAATAAGTGATTCAACTCCTTATATCGCACATTTGAGACCAAGCGGCCCCTATTCGATGGTGGACTTTCATGAAGCAGGGGGTGTAATGGGGCTTTTATCCCGTCTTAAAGATTCAATCTATTTAAATTGTGCAACAGTAACGGGTAATCCTTTAAAAGAACATGTGAATTCTGCTAAAATTAAAAATTCAAAAGTAATTAGAACTTTAAATGATCCCGTTTATCCCACTGGAGGGATTGTGGTCTTGAAGGGAAATTTAGCACCAGAAGGAAGCCTTCTCCGTCATACTGTCGTTGAATCTCAATTACTTGAGTTTTCAGGACCTGCACGATGTTTCGATACCCAATTAAATGCCCTCATGGGAATTCTTGGAGGTAAAGTAAAATCTGGTGATGTGATGATAATAAGATACCAAGGACCGAGAGGAGCGCCCGGGTTTTCTGAAAACTTTAAAATTGTCTTACTTTTAGATGCGTTGGGTCTGAATGATGTTGCTGTTGTGGCTGACAGCCGATTTTCAGGTGCGACTCAGGGTGCTCTATATGTAGGATACGTTTCTCCTGAAGCATTTGTGGGGGGGCCATTAGCTGCTGTAAAAGATGGTGACATCATAAGCATAAGTTTGAAGAAAAAAACGGTCGAAGTAAACTTAAACGCATCAGAATTGGTAGATCGGCTCAAATATATCACTCCTCCTAAACCAAGAATTAAGGAAGGAGTCCTTGTGGATTGGTATGAAAATGCTACGCAATTTCATGAAGGGGCAATGCTTAAAAGAAAGCTGTAAAGAAAAAAAATTTATCTCAAATAAATAAATCAACTTTTTCGCAATAAAAAGAAGTTGATAAAGAGAAGATTTTTTTTAATTCGTATTCTTAGTAATTTTTGTATAAGATAATTAAAGTGAAGATAATGGTAGATTTCAGCAATATTATAGAATTTTTTGAAAACTCTTCAGTCCCAAAAAATATGTTATCTAGGGGTCAAATTGTCTTAAATGAATTCCTTAAACCAATTAAAATTCTGTTTGAACAAAAAAATGTACCTGCGGAACCCTGGAGCGATGAACAAATTCAATTTTTATTAGACACCCTTTCTAACATGGATACGGATAAAGATAGTGAGGCTGCTCAAGTGGGTGAGAGAGAAGCCCGAATAGCTTCTAAATTGCATCTTAAAACATCGGCAGGCTTTTGTCACGGTGTAGGAAGAAGTGGTTTTTTAACAGCACCCCAACCTAAAGCTCCCGGAGGGTCTGTCATGTATGAAATATCTAATTATCTTGCAAGAAATTTTTTAAAACATTTCGGACTGCCAAATATCAAAAGTGCTATAGTTGTTCCTTTATCTACTGGTATGTCTTTAGCGTTATGTTTAAGTGCTCTAAAGAAAGATCATGATAATAGTAAAAGGACCGTCTTAGTTCCTCAAATTGATCATAGATCTTTAATAAAAGCTTTTGAATTCATTGATCTTAATGCAAAAATAATCAAGGGAAAAGTATTTGGAGACGCAGTGCGAATTCCAATTGAGAATATTAAAGATAATTTAGATGAAAAATGTTTTTCAATAGTCTCCATAACGAGCTTTTTTCCTCCTCGGGAACATGATGATATAAAAGAAATTAGCAAATTTGCAGAAAAAAATGATCTTGTTCATGTGATAATAAATGCCTACGGAGTTCAAAGTCCTGAATGGATGAAGTTAATTCGTAGTGCAATTGATGCAGGCAGGGTAGATGCAATTGTTCAATCAACTGACAAGAATTTTCTAACTCCCATTGGAGGAGCGGTGATAGCCTCCCCTGATGATAATGTTATTGAAAAAATCAGTCAAGCTTATGCTGGTAGAGCGTCTGCGACACCAATTGTTAATTTTCTCATTTCCATGCTTTCTTTAGGTATTAATGGTTATCAAAAATTAATAGAAGACCAACAAAAAAATAGAAAATTGCTCGAAGAGAGATTAACAATCATTGCCGAAAATATAGGCGAAAAAATACTTGAAGTTTTTAACCCAGTAGCAGTAGCAATGTCTCTAAAAAATTTTGATGAAGATCAACTCTATAATTTGGGCGGAGCTTTATATAATCTACGAGTAACTGGTCCTAGGGTATATGATCCACGTCAAAATAAGTTTGGTACCTGTTGTGATGACTATCCGACTCCTTATATCGTAATGAACGCTGCTATTGGGGCCACATCTAAAGATATCATTTCTGCTGTCCAAAGATTAGAGAAGGTTTATACCCAGATTGTAAAATAATAATCAAACCCTAAAATTTGGTATTATTTATTTAAAAATAATAAAACAAAAATAATTATATAGAATAAACTTTATTTTAGAAATAATTCTTTAAACAATCTCATATTTAAATTTAGAAAACAAATTTATCATAATAAAGGGTATTTTGGTCATGGAAAATCGATTATTAAATCAATTTGACTCAACGATTTCAACCCAGTGGCCATCTCAAGAAATTGTGGTTTCTTATGAACCTTTAAACAATAAGGAACTTTTCGAGCTCGCATATCATACTTGTAATTCCGTGAATATGAGGAATATTTACATAAAATTATCCCTAGACGAAAATAAAGGCGGCTCGAGAGCGATTTTATATTCAAATACTAAAAAATTTGTCCATATCGAGAGTCTTGATGATAATTTAATAATAACCAAATTCTTTCCCGAAGATAACAAGGATGATAAATTGGCTACTGAAATCAAAGCCAATCTTGAAACAAGAAAACTAGTTCTTTCGACCAAAGAAAAAGATCTTAAAAATCAAATTCTTAAATCTATTTTAGTTGAAAGAAAATTAGATGAGTGTGCTAATCTGGTCATGCTTAAAGATATTAGTAGAAAAATTTATTTCGCTATTGGCGATGCCAGAGAATCCGCAGCTGTCGTTCCCATTTTCATGCAAGCAGAAGGAGCCAGCTTGGTTCAATTGGCATTAAATAAATGGATGAGCATGACTCAAAATCTTGATCAGGAAAAACCATTCCCAGAAAATCTCGTTCCTGGGCTGCTAAAAAACCTCATGCAAATCAAAAAGTGGCTCCTAAATCTGATCTCTACTCACTTAGAAAAGTAATCTTTTTAATGATTTTTGATTTCGACGGAAAATTATAAGTTAAATTAGTAAAACTTTAATCATGTTGTTTTAAATATTGGTCCATCGGGGATTTTCGATAGAACGGGAAGCCCATCCAAACGTGTTCGAACCCCGGATCTCAGGTTTTTACTGAAAACGGACAATTTTTGTTATTGTATGTCCGTCGGCCATTTATAAGACCTGCGCTTGTTGGCCAAGCGATTTAAAAACCTTGTTAACCAGTCTGAGCTAATGGACCTTTAAAATTTTTGTAAAACCATTATTTACTTTACTATAGAAAGTCTAAAGGAAAAAAATAATAAAAATTTTTTCTCTTTTCCTTAGTTTTAAAACATGTTAAAAAAAAAAGTTAAAAATAAGAACTTTTGTTATTATAATAATTCTAAAAACTTTAAGATCCTTAAGAATAAAAAAAAACTCAAAAAAAGTGATTACAATGGCTGAGATGTTAACTGATCTTCTTCAGAGTATTTATAATAGGATAGCAGAACTGGGAAAAGCCATTCAAACTTTAAACACATCGCTCACTGAATTAAATCAAAACATTGAGACTAAAATTTCAAATCTCAATCAAAAAATATCAGAATTCTCTGGTGAATTGCACAATACACAAACCTTACACATCGGAACTATTAAACAAATAGGAGAAGGTGTCACTAATGAATTGAATAAAGTAAAGGAAGGTTTAGCACTCGATTCATTTGAAAACATGTTAAAAAACTTACAGAATTTTGAAAAATTAGCAGAAGAAGTGTTGAATCAGGACACGGTAAATCTACTGCTTTCTGAAGCGATTGATTCCGTAAAGAAAATGAAAAAAAATATTACCCCTTTAAAAACTGAAGAGGAGGTAGATGGTTAAATGGCTGAAAAATTATTAGAAGATATGATCCAGAAAATTAATGCAATAACGCAGTCATTGGATGGTACAATTGCCCAATTACAGACGATGAATAATTCCATTTCTGAATTAAACCAAAGATTCAGTGAAGAAATAGTAAGTCTATCGGAAAACATAAGATTAATAGTAGAAATATTAAAACAATTTAGAGTCCAATCAACCAAGTCCATCAATGAACTTTCTAACGAAGTAAATGACAAAATAAAGGAATTATGGGATAAAAAAGCCATTGAAGCAATATTAAAAGAAGAAAAGAAAGCAATTGATCTCATAAAAGAAGGTGAGAAATCAGTTGCTAACAATCTATATTATGCCCAATTACTCTCTATAATTAGGTCCATTCGTGAAGAAACCTATCGCATATTAAGTAATAAATAAATAGCGTGATAAAGAGACATAAAATATTTTATTTTAAAACCTTAATTTATTCTTATAGAATTTACTAAATGTAGTGATTTTTTTTGCCAAAAGGTTGTTTTGTGATTTTATTAATTAATGAATCCGATTATAGAGTTTTAGGATATCATGTTAAAGATGAAATAAATAAGATTGAAATTACTAGCGATTTATTTCTTAGATTAAACCTAGATCATTCAAAAAACGAATTTAACATTTTAAAATTGAAAGATCACCAAATAGAATCTTACAAGCATGAATTTGAAGGTAAATTAAAACGAAAAGCCTTAGGACTCATTGTGGGGATTTTATTAAAAGAAGGTGATGATCCAGAGAAGTTGAGAACATCATTAAAAAATGCAGCATCCAATATTGAACAAATTGATTTTTTAGACTTGTCAAAAGATGATTTTGAAACTACACTAAAACAAATCTATCGAGAAACGATAGAAACACTGACTGATGTCTTAGATGTTCAAGCTCTAAAAGAAAGCATCATCAATCGAACGAAAGAAATGTTAAGTGGTGGAAAAAAACAAAGAAAAATCGCCCAAGAATTATTGGAAAGAATTGAAGATGATCTTCACGTCAAGATTTCAGAGCATTATAAATCTGCTGAAGATGCATTGGACAATTCTGACTATGATAAAGCTTCCAAATTATTTTTAAAAGCTGCAGAAATAGCAGAAGAGTTATATGAATATGATTTAGCCAAATCGCTTGAAGAAAGAGCTAAATTATCTAATAACATTCCAGATTTGACTAAGAAAAGGGATTTAGTTGTTAAAGAAGCTAAAAATGCCTTGAGAAATGATAATTTCCATTCTGCTTATCTTTTTTATTTAAGAGCCGCCGAATTATCAAAACAGTTGATGCAACCAGAAAAGGAAGAAGAATATAGTTTTAAATCAAAAGCTCTTCAAGACATCTATTTGTTTGAAGAAAAACTTAGAAAAAAGAAAAAGGATTAAATTTCATTTTTTTTAAAAAGGAGTCAATCAGAAATCCAGAAAATGACCGAATTATATCAAGATATTGTTGCACTTATAACTGATTTTGGTTCACGGGGAGAACATTATGTTGCAAGCATGAAAGCGGTTCTCTTGAAAATAAATCCAAACGTAAAAATTATAGATTTATCTCATCAAGTATCTTCTTATTCGATAATTGAGGCCTCATATCTCATAAATTCTACATTAACTTTTTTTCCTGAATATAGCATTTTTATAATAGTTATAGATCCAGGGGTAGGAAGCTCAAGAAATATATTGGCGATCAAAACAAAAAATAATTATTATTTTGTAGGACCGGACAATGGCATTTTTTTTAACATACTTTCAGAAGCCGAAATTGAAGAATGCATAAATGTGAAAAATGATAATTATTTCAACAATCCCGTGTCAAAGACTTTTCATGGGAGGGATATCATGGCCCCAATCGGAGCTCACATTTCAAATGGTGTTCCGCTCACTAATTTTGGGCCGATATTTGATCCAAAAGATTTTGTTAAATATCCAATTACCCATGAACTTTTACCAGAAAAAGGTAAAATTAAATGTACCATTCAATATATCGATTCTTTTGGAAATGCAACCACCAATATTTCCATAAAGCACGACATTATGGAAAATCGCTCATTTACACTGGTGGAAGACAAGAAGATCAAATTCCTGCTTGAAAATAAAGAATATGAGGGATTCTTTAAATCTCATTTTGCTAAAGTTCCAAAAAAATCATTACTATTTCTTGAAGGATCAAGTGGATATCTCGAGATTTCAATTAACCAAGGAAATGCTTCAGAACAAATAGGTTTTAAAGTAGGAGATATTATAACATTTATTTTAAATTGATAAGGGATTAGGCTAATGGAAAAAGAAATTTTAGCTTGTATTGAGGATGAAAATATTAAGTTTTTGCAATCAGGCCAAATTTCTAAACATGTATTTCCCATGGAAAGAAAAAGAGCCCATTCGAACAAAATTAGTCATTTAATCGTCCGCGTTTTTATAGTTGCTATAAAACCTGGAAATCAAATGATATACCTTGTTCAAAAAAGAGCTAAAGAAAAGGAAAGTTTTCCAAATTATTTTACAGATTCAGCTTCTGGGCACGTGTTATATGATAAAAATTTAAACTTGAATATCATAAAGGAAAATGCAATAAGAGAACTCAACGAAGAATTTGGGATTGAGTCCAGTGCAGTAAAAAATTTGACTTTTTATGATTTGGATGTCGAGCAAAATAATCTTACAACTGAAGTTGCCTTTATCTTTTTTGGTCTTATAGACTACGATGTTAGTTTAAACCCTGATCCTAAAGAAGTAGTAGTTGAGGAGAGTAAATTTTATACCAGGAAAGAATTAGAAAACATATTGGATAATGAAAAATCTGTAGATTATTCCAAAAAGATATGGAAGAATATCCTGGAAACCGATATGAAAGCTTATTTTGATAAAAAAAAGGATTTATCAAAAAAAGAAACAAATGGTATTGCCTTGTATATTGGAAGATTTCAACCCTTGCATCACGGTCATATATACGTCATATATCGAATCATGGAACGCCATGAGATGATTAAAATTGGAATAGGAAGTTCTCAATTCTCTCATACTGTTAATGATCCTTTTTCAGCAGAGGAAAGAAGGCAATTCATCATTGCCGCTTTAAAAAAAAGAAATATCACTAATTATGAGATATATGACATACCTGACATATTCAATGCAAAAAAATGGGTGGATCATGTAAAATCAATAGTGGGTGATTTTGACATCGTATATTCTAATAGCGAATGGGTTAGAGAATTATTTCAAAATAAGGGATATTCTCTTGGAAAAAAAATGACGATCTTTAAGAAAAAATATAACGCGAGTAATATTAGAGAATCTATAAATGAGAATAAAGAAAGTTGGAGAAATTTAATGCCTAATGAAGTGATCAGCACGATTAAAGATTTCAATGGTATTGAAAGAATCCAATCCTTATATGAAAAAAAGTGATCAACAATGTCAAAAAGGAGTTTTTTAAGGATCGATGGCTCTTTTGGTGAAGGGGGTGGATCAATACTTCGCTTGAGTGCTGGATTCTCGCTCTTGTTTGACACTCCCATTGAAATAAATAATATTAGAGCAAATAGACCCAAACCAGGTTTAAGATTACAGCATCTCTTAGGACTTAGAACCTTATCGAATTTGACTAATAGCGAGTTAAGTAAATGTGACGTGGGGACCACCAATCTCTCATTTATTCCCAATCGAGAGATTAAGCCAAAGATTGAAACTAAAATAGGTACCGCTGCTAGCATAGGATTATTATTACAACCAATTCAGATAGCATGCTTAGGATTTGAAAATTCTGATAAGATTGAGATTTATTTGGTAGGCGGAGGCACCTTCGGAAAGTGGGCACCCAGTCTCAATTATCTTAAAGAAGTGTCTTATCAAATATTTAAGAGATCAGGTCTCATGATTGACATAGAAATTCAAAAGCACGGATTTTATCCTAAAGGTGATGCACGGGTTAAATGCGTGATACATCCCCCTCAAAATCAATTAAACCCAATTAATCTAATTGAATTAGGAAACATCGATCATGTTAATGGAGAAATTATAATAACAAAACAACTCAGGAAGGACATTCCAGAAAGAATTCGGGATTCAATTAAACAGCATTCCAATGAAATGTTAGGAATGGAAGCAAGGATCAAAATTTCGTGGGTAGATTCTAGTAGCCCTGGAGTGGGTCTTTCATTATGGAGTCATTCAGATACAGGTGCTATTATTTCTACAGGAACTATCTTGGGAGAAAAAGGTATTCCATCAGAAAAATTGGGTTTGATGGCGGTAAAAGAATTGAATAAGTATGTTCAAAATCGAATTCCAGTTGATAATTATTTAAGTGATCAATTAATACCCTTAATGGCTTACGTCAAATCTCCTTCAAGAATTAAAGTTTTGGAAATCACTAGCCATGCAAAAACTAATCTTGATTTAATCAAATTATTTACCAAAAGAAAGTATAAAATAAAAAGAGAGCAAAATGGCTTTTTAATTGAATATGAATAACTAATCCAAACTTGTGTCTAGGGTTTCACGTTTTCTTGATGATTATATTAAGCTCATTTTTATACATGAATTTTTAATTAAAATTTATATCTTATTAAAAATCAAACAAATTTTTATAGTATAAGTTTTTCTAATCTGTTATAAGCTTTAAACTGAATTTTGAATCGATTAAAATGGCTGTAGGCTTGATAAGATGCCCAAGATGCGGAAATGAAAATCGGGCTGATTCCTTTCAATGCTCATTTTGCGGAAAGAGATTAAGGATCGAGAAAATAGAAAAATTCCAGTTTTTTAGGAGAATTGAAGAAGAATGGGTTAGTCCCGCTCCTTGGTATAAGAAAATTTACTGGTTGTTTCTGGATCCTGCTCGGGCATTCCACGATATCAATCATGAAAGATCGAAAGCTCCAGGTTATTTAATTTTACTATTTAATACTGTTTTGTGGGGTCTAATGGGACTCGCAGTAATGGCCCATATTCAATTTGTATCAATTAATGGAAAACCAGTCAGCCCCTATTCCATTAGCTTAATTCCTTATGGATTAATAATGTTTTTGACTTTTCTTATAATTGGTTTTATATTTCAATTAATTTTTTATCATGTATTAATTTGGTTATTTTCTTTAGGAGCTAATTATGCAGTTGGATTTTCCAAGATCCTAGAGGACCGATTTGGAAAAGAAAAGGAAGAAAAATACAAGGAATCGGAGATGAGCCCATTTAGTATCTACAAAAGTGGAACACTCATGCAAAGACAGGCAGCATATAAATATAAAATGCTCATGTGTGCTTTTGCTCCGTTATTATTGATTAACACTATCAAGATCTTAATAATTTTAATCGCACTTCCTACCGTGAGGGTGGATATTTCTAGTGGTAATTTTAATGATAGTATACTCACTAAAATATTCTCATCTCCCACCTGGGCCGTATTAGACGTGATTGATGCCTTGACCATGGCCATTTGGATTCCGATATTAATGACGTTTGCTATAAGAGAACTTTCTAATTCTTCTACCTTTCGTGTTTTAATCTCTTCCTTCATCATTGGAACCGCGGTAGCAATATTTTTCTTTTTCTTAAGACCTACCTTATTTGGGTAGGATAAATAAATTTATTATGAACATGCTTTAATTAGGGTATAAGATAAGTAAAAAAGAACATTTTATCTAAATAGTACGTTTATCATAAACTGAACAAGAATGGATTCTAATCACGAAAATTCCGCCGAAATTGAATCAGAATTATTCGCGCTCCTAAATTCAATCATAAATTTACATGACAAATATAAAGAGGGAAAAATAACAAGGCATTTCTTCCGAAAAGCTCTCAAAAATGCAATGAAAGGGTTATTAAAAATTAAATTTCATTTTAAAGACAAATCTATTCCCTTCACTGAAGCGCTACATGAAATGAAATTAATGGAAAAGTATGATACGGCTTTGGATATATTTAATAAATTTTCAAATTTAAGTTCTAATAATCAGGTTCAAAACCTCAAAACTCTTGATAATCCTCATTTAGAAAATGAAAAACAACTTTCTATCCTTGAATTGCCCCGAATAACCTCAGAAATAACCTCTTCATTCATTACATTAATGGACGCTTTAAAATTAGGAGGTATTAAAGACATATCATTAATATTTAACCTTTTTAAAGATTTGAAGAATAATATAAAGAAATTCCCCGGAATCTCGGGCATCAGATATAAAATCAAAGAAATTGATGATCAAATCTCAAAGAATCCCCGGGTTATTGTTGATAATAAAAAATTCAGGGAAATTATTGTGGAAAAATTATATCAAGTATATAATGAATTCACACAAAAATTAGCATTAGAATAATAAACTTAATATTTCTTGCCTTACTCTAACGAATTATAATTTAATTCGTTTTCACGTAAATATAAAACATACCTATAAAGTTTCGAAGTATCATGCCAAGACCAGGTTTAAGATCTCATTCTCAGGCAAGAAAAGATGTAAGAACTCCGGGTAATAAAAACGTGACCCATTACAAGAGAAGAAAACCTAAACAGAGTCATTGTGCTATTTGTAAAAAACCATTATATTCGCTTCCCCAACTTAGACCTTCAAAAATGAGAAAAACAAATAAGTCTCAAAGAAAAGTCAATAGATTAGAAAGTGGCCGTTATTGCCCAAGTTGCCTAAAGACCTTGATAAGTGAAGCCGTAAGAAATCAATGACTTGATCATCTCATGATGACGATATAAACTTTTAGAAATCTACTATCTTTCTTTTAACTTGATATAATTTTAAATACCTATTGGATAAAATTAAATCATAATGATCATAACTATCTCTGGTTTACATGGGACTGGAAAATCCACAATTGGAAAATCAATTGCTAAATTACTTGAAATGAGATATTATTCTACGGGAGAAGCTTTCCGAGAACTAGCTAGAGAGATGAACATGAATCTGGAAGATTTTACGGATTATGTTGAACAACATCCAGAAATTGATAAAAAATTGGATCAAAAAGTAATTGAGGAAGCTAAAAAAGGTGATATCATCATTGACAGTCAACTTGGAGGGCATCTTCTTAAAAATATTGCAGATTTCAAGATACTTCTTAAATGTCCATTAAAAACACGAGTAAGAAGAATGGCAGAAAGGGATGATGTTTCCTATGAAGAATGTCTAAAAGAAACAAAAGTGAGGGAAAAATCAGAACTGGAGCGTTTTAAAGACCTATATGGAATCGACCTAGATGATTCAAAAAAGAATAATGAAATTTATGACCTAATTCTAGACACTAAAGGATTATCTATTGATGAGATTGTAAACCATTTAATCAAACTCATCAAAGAGAAAGAATAAATATTTTTTAATTATTATAAATCATAAAAAATTTATGTTCAATAATATTTCTTTAATCTAACATGAATTATTTATCTTCACTGGGATAATTTAAACCCAGTAAAGATAATTGTTAAAAAATAATTTGGTGACAGATTATGAGTGTATACGATATAGGAAGAATATGCGTAAAACTTACGGGAAGAGAAGCTGGATACTACGTTGTAATTGTAGACGTCATAGATAAAAATTATCTACTTATTGATGGATTAAAAGTCAGAAGAAGGAGAGTAAATTATAAACATTTAGAGCCCACTACTGATGTAATCGATATCGAGAAAGGCGCTGATCATGACACCGTCGAAGCAGCCATCAAGAAAGCTAAAAAAACAAAACTCATGAATCAGACAATTTCAATCCCCATAAAATAATCTCAATGAAAAAATGGCTTGATTATATTGAGCCAAATATAATTTTTTTTATCTCTGAATTAAGCAACGGTAGCGCAGCCTGGTAACGCGCTGGCTTGGAACTGATTGATTAGAACAATCTACTGGAAAGCCAGTGTCCTCATGGACTCATGGGTTCAAAATAAGCACTCAACACGAGGCTAATGAAAGTCCCATCCGTTGCGCTTTTTTTTCTACTTATTGTGTTTAAACTAAATAAGATCGAAATTATTTTGAATATTATTGAATAATCATTCAAAAAACTTTTATTTCTTCATGTATTATTACATATTAGAAAAGAATCGTGGAAGAATAAAATGAAAAAAATTGCGATAAGTACAAGCTCTGGGCAAGTGTTTGCTCATTTTGGTCGGGCACCTGAATTTACTTTTATCACCATTGATGAAAACCAAAAAAAGGTCATAACCAAGGAAATCCTTCCCAATCCAGGCCATACTGTAGGAAGCATTCCCCAATTTGTTCATCAACAAGGAGCAGAATACATGATCTCTGGTGGGATGGGCCATAGAGCTCAAGGTTTCTTCAGTCAATATGGCATTGAAGTAATTGTAGGGGTCACTGGACCCGTTGATGATGTAATTGAAAAAATCTTGGATGGAACGCTAAAAGGAGGAGAAAGTCTCTGCGCTCCCGGGGCAGGTAAAGGCATGGGTGTTGAAAAAATTCACACGGAGGCAGATGATGAGTATAAGCGTGATCATTTTCACTCTTAACTTATTTTTTTAATTATCCTCAGGTCAGCATCAAGTTAAAAATCTATTTATTAAATATTAGACTAAATTTTTAAAACTTTAATTATTTTTATCTACGAAATTAAAGACGCTTAAAATATTTTGTTAAAAAATCAAGAGGAACTGAGAAATGACAATAGTAGGTATTCCCTCAGATGGTCCTGAATTATCAGACCAAGTATCCGAACATTTCGGACATTGTGCATATTTTGTTGGTGTGGAAGTTATTGATGACATGACCATGAAGAAATCATTTTCAAAAAAAAATAATGGCCATTCGAGTTGCTTGGAGCCTGTACTTGACATGAAAAAGCATCAAGTCACTGATATGATTGTTGGAGGGATAGGAGGCAGACCTTACATGGGATTCCTGCAAGAAGGTATTAATTTATACCAAGCAGTAAAAGGTACCATTAAACATAATGTCAAACTCTTCATGCAAGGCATGCTGAAATCACTTGGAGGAGCAAGTTGTGCCGGCAGTCAACATGCTCAATAAATATAAATCCAGTAAAAATAAAAAAAATCCTTTCTTCTTTTAATTTATTTTAAAGGATGCAGATGGCATCAACTCTTCTAAATGATAGTAATAAGTTTTTTCTCCTTGAAATCTTCCATTTTCCATGTTACCTAACGTTAATTTGAAGACTTTATTCAAATTCACCTTTTTTATTCGTTTTTTGCATTTATAACATCGCACCATTCACTAACACCTCGTAATTCTTTAATGAGTTTTTATCCATATTTTAAAAAAGAAGTATTAAAAATCAACGTTAAATTGCATGGTATGACCAAAAGTACTCCGGTCGTGCCATGATACCTTAAAAATTCATGAAAATTTTGATCAGAAGCTTATAAAGAGTAATAAAAAAATGTAGTGGGACTTTCCCTAAAATTATTTTTTCAGAATATTACAGAAGTCTTTTTCCAGTGATGATAAAAAATTTGGATGTTCTACGATCCGCCCGATGAGCTCATCATCCTTAAAAAAATAAAACGTGGGAATCGCCTCTAAATTAAACTTTGGATCTACAGCCTCAGGTACCGAATGTTTCTTATCCCATAAGATATCTCCGGGTTTTCTAAATGCATTTACTTTTATCCCGTATAATATTTTCATCTCAATTTCATCACTATTTAGTTCCTTTATCAATTTAATCATGCTTGGTACTTGTTCTGCACAATCATGACACCATTCTGCCCCCATGGCTAATATTTTTAACCCATCTTGATTAGAATGCAAAATGTTTAAGATTTTTTTAACGTGTTTTGACTTGGGCACGTATTTCTCATAATTCTTCATTATCTCTGATTTTCCTTTATATTTCTCCAAATATTCATCCGGAGATAATATCTCAGATTTAATATCAGACCATTTTAAGCCCATTATCCATGATCACCTCATCTCATTTTTTAACGTTCAGTACATGCTTGCATTAACCAAAAATAAGCTAAAATAAAAACATGATGGCTATAAAATATAGAAAATAGGAAAAAGGAAAGTAATTGTTTAATAATTTATCGCAACTGATTTAAACGTCTGGAAATTCAGCAGCTGCTGCTTGTGGTCCGGTAAGCATCTGTTCAAATCCGCCAGAAGCTTGTGTTTGTAATCCTAAGATTCGCTGAAGAAGCGTGTTTGTTCCCAAAGAACATAGAAAATACCACGCTGTAAAGTTTAACCATGCCGCATCACCTATCCATTTACCATGATCCGCAATGCCCAATCCCACGAAAAAACTCAAGTACCCGTAGAATTCGGGATTCATTGGAGTGGCCGCAACCGGATCATTTCCATACATCCCCCGTAAAATGGCAAAAATTATTATCATGGGAAGGAATGTGATTAAAGTAGGTTTCATCCGTTGCATGGCCATTCCTTGCTGCGTTTTTTTTAACATCGCATCACGTCTTTCCCATTTTTTTCGGGCTTTGTGATATCTGTCAACATCCACGCTCGCGAGCTCAACAATTTTCTTTTTCTCTTCTTGATGAGCCTTAATTTGTTTCTGCTTTCTGTCAAGCTCCTGTGTATCAATCAATAACTTAGTGAGAATAACACTTACTATCGAAATGATTATAGATAATAATAGTATGAACCACATGGAACCTGGAGGAGTGCTTATCCAATTACCTTCTTGAAAAATCATTCATAAAACCGTAGTATTCTATTTAATTTTTACAATTATAGATTAATTAATATTCTCTTTCACTTAATAAATTTTTTGGCATTTCTATTTATATCAAGTTAAAACTTAAAATGTAAGTATAGAATCAATGATTCATGATAATATTGACCCAACTATTAATCCAATCCAAGAAATCCGCGCATACTTGGATACTGTTCCGCGGCCACTTCCTTAGCGATAGTTTCGGCATAGTTATGGATGATGCCTATGGCAATCAAAAGCCCCGTGCCACTTGTTAATGCCCCAAGGCTGTCTGCCATGAAACTCAGTAATGCGATGAAAATCCCGTTGAGGATGATTAGTGTAGGAATATAGCGTTTCAGAATTCTTTCTATTATTTTGGCTGAACTCCGGAAACCGGGAACTTGCATGCCGGAATCGATGATCTGTTGCGCAATATCCTTGGGAGCAAGCCCTGATACTTCGACCCAGATTTTCCCTAAATATATGCATAATCCCGTAAAAATAAATAGATATATCACTGCTCTAAGCGGATCATCCATCAATGCTTCTAATCCTTGCGGAGGAGATAATAGATAGATCAGACCTGAAGTGGGTAACAGATAACCTCCCAAGCCTTCTCCAGCACTTTGACTCTCAAAAACCCCGATTAAATCTAGCCAAAAATCAAATCCTTGCCCTCTCAAGGCAGAATCAGGACCAGCTATGATTTGCCCAAAGAATAATAGATTAGCATAGAGAGCATTAACTAATATGACGGGTATGTTAGAGACATACAATAATTTCATTGGATATTTTCCTTTCACACCTCTATATCCCTTATAAGCAAGCGGTATCTCGATCCTAGTGCCCTCAAACCACACCACGATGACAAAGATAATGACCGTGGTAATGAGCCCTAAAATGCTCGGTAACTGCCCTCGTATGAAAATATCGTCCAAATTCGTATCATCATCTTCATCAAAGAGTACATAAAATATGGCAATGATTATTCCTCTCGGTAAGGCCGTCCCTTCCTCAGTAGGCGCCTCAATGAAACTGAACGTATTCCAAAATATCTGACCTGCAACTCCAGCTGCTATGAATAAAGAAACCCCGCTTCCAAGACCCCATCCTTTTTGCAGTAATTCATCTAAAAGGACTATTATAATACCAGCGAATAATAATTGGAGGAACACTAGCACCATGCTTTCTAATCCCAATTCTTCTGGAGGTCCAAACGCTCCGCCAATTAAATAAGCAACAGCATTGAATGCGGTTAGAAAAATAGCCAGCACCTTCTGCGTTCCACTAAATAATGACCTATCGTAAGGATCTGTCATGTCCACGTTAATCATTTTAGACCCGATTAACAGCTGCATGATAAGTCCCGCGGTCACTATGGGCCCTATCCCTAGTTCAGTTAATGTCCCTCTCTGACTAGCCAGAATGACTCTTAACCAATAGAAATAATCGGTAGAATTTTGAAGATTTACGCCATATAATGGAATGTTAGACATGATTAAATAAATTACCAAAACAACCGCAGTCCATACAGCTTTTTCTTTAAATGAAACCTCTCTCTGAGGATTTCTAATTTCTGGCATTACTCGTACAAATGGAGAGAAAAATTTAACAAATTTGCCGGCCATGGTGATTCAGCTTTTTTTTAATAGAAAATACAATTTATCGTTGTAAGTTTTAAAAAAATAGAATTTAAAAAAAACTTTTTGTTTTGATTAAGATATCGCGCTCATCCATGAATAATGAAAACTAGCCGATAAGTAAATAAAAATAGAAAAAAAATTAAAAAAAATCCTTTAATGATGATCAATCGCAGTCAGAATAATGATCCGATACCTGTAGGTTCTTCTTCTTCCTCTTCTTCCTCTTCCTTCTCTTCTTCAGCTTCGGCTGCAGCAGTAGCACCGCCTCCAGAAGCAGAAGCAGCCATCACCGGAGCGGCAGCGGCAGATGAAAGAATGGTATCAATATCTTTCTCTTTTAAGCCAGCTACTAATTTAGTAATTTGTTCCTTATCTGCTTTTACTCCTGCTGCGGTTAAGATCTTCTCGATCGCAGCCTCAGTTATTTTCTTAGAAGCTTTATGAAGTAAGAGTGCTGCATATACACTTTCCATAATTCTTTACCTCTTTTTTATTATTTTTTTTTCTTGTTATTTTCAATTTAGATTTGAAAAATTATTCTAATTATTTTAAACGCTGATCCAATGCCAATGCATTCAATTGTGCTTTTTTGATGTATTCTTCTAGCATGTCGTCAACAAAGATGGGCACCTCGAATAATAATCCCATGGCTTCTCTATGTGCTTTTTGAATCAATGGTTCAATTGTATCTTCATCAATGATACCTAATTCTATGGCTAAGGTTTTAGCTGTCATGTAGCATGATGCAATATTTTCTTGGAATTGTTCCATGTCCATGTAGATGATATCTTCCGTATATACCTGTCCATCAGCCCACGCAAAATGAATTCTTATTAATGATTCAATGGGCCTAATACCCAGTTTTTTCAATACTGCAGCTTGTTTGATATCAACAATTTCTCCTGCCTTATGCGTTCTGGTATCCTCCCTCACCCAAATTGTATCATTTTGAATTCGAGTAGGTAAACGCAAGGTCATATTTAACTCGCTTATCACTTGCCCAGTCGGGAGGCCTGTATCACCAGCAGGCACCCAAATGTCAACTGGAGTGACCTCGTCGGGCTTCGCAGGCACCATCCATTCATTTTCCAAAAAAATGCGTTTCAATTCAAATATGTCCATGTTTGTAAAGACTAGACTTGACTGTCCTGGTATGTGTTTAGCAAGCTCATCTAAATTTTCTTTTCCAGATTCTTCTTTATATTGTTCAATGGCTCTAGTCTGCAAGGATTTTTTTGACATTCTAATTATTGCTTTTCCCCTGAGAATCTTCTTGATCGATTGAATTTGCCTATCATTTATATGTGCAACCTCAATAACCGCGACATTCTTATATTTTTTAAATAAATCTACTAGGTAATTAACCTCATCTATTTTATACTGAGGAATATGTTTTTCTCCAATCACTATTTTACACCCCTATTTGTTTTAAATAATCCTCGTCAATTTTTATAGGTTTTCCCATGGTTGTCTTGATATACATCGATTTAAAATTGTTAAACTTATGAGGCATTAAATCAGCTATATAATCCACGATGGTCTTGACATTCTCAAGAATTTTACTGATCTCCATGGATTTCTTACCAACTTTCACTTGAACGATTGGATGTTTTTTAACTTGTAAGCTTATAATTTTTTTATATCGATCCACCGCATTTTTAAGATCATCTACACTTGAAATGATCCCATACCCTGATGGAAAAGGTTTGGGCATTTTCCCAACCGGACCTAAAAATCTAGCTAAATAGCGAGCGACGTCTCTCATGAGTTTATCTTCCACAACAAAAAAATCATATTTTTTCACGAATTTCTTCTTGTCTTTCTTTTCTTCTCTATCTAAACCAGCGAGTTCTTCGGGACTTAACGTATCAACTCCTATTTTTTTTGCTTCTAGTAATATTTCATCGGATGCGATCACGCAAATGTTTGGTATCTCCTTTTTTATTATGTCATTAGGTAATATTAATTCCTTGTCAATACGACTTTTAGGATCTTTTAAATCTAAATCCTTGAGATTTATGATAAAATCAACAGTTTCATCGAAATTCCGTTTTTTCTCCTCGTGCCCCTCCTTTTTCATGACCGAAAAATCAATCGCAGCGTTTAAAGATTTTTTTAATAATTTATCATCGACCTTCATGATTTATTTTTCCTCCTCCACTATTTTATCATCATATTCACCATCATCAATTCTTTTTTGAATTACTCTCGGATCTTCTCCTTCGACCGTGGCACCGATAGAAAGGGACGTCCCTACAACAGTTTTTACGGCAGCTTTAAACGTCTTATCTAAAAAGATTTCTCTTTTTGCCTTAGCAACGTCAATTACTTGGTCTAGTGTTAGATCACCAATCTTGTCTACACCTGCATCTTGGGAACCTTTTTCAACGCCCAATTCTTTTAATAGCAATGAAGCAGTTGCCGGAGTTTCCACGAATATTTCAAATTGCTTTGATTCTGGATCACATTCAATCCGTACCGGTACCGTTATTCCTTTAAAAATCATAGTTTGTTCATTAATCTCATCCACGACATCTTTTATATTGATTCCAGTGGGACCTACAGCGGGACCAATAGGCGGTCCTCCAGAGGCAGCTCCCCCTGTAACCAAGGCTTTAACAACGACTTTTCCTCTATCACTCATGTTAATCAGACAATTTTTTAATTAAATCGTGTTCAAATCATGGTCAAAAAAAGTTTAGAACGCAGAATGAAATTTACCTTGATTCATGGTTCATTTCAATATCTTGATTATATTGAAACCGCAATAACGTGCGTCCTAAGTCTTTTAAAAATAATGATTTGAACTTAGTAAATGAGTGAGTGTAGCAAAGTTAAAAAACTTTTTTAAAAATAGGTGTTAGATTTAGATTGAAGTTAATTTAGTTAATTTAAAATGATCTAAAACGAGATTCTAAAATCTACAACACATTCTTCTTCCGTGATCAAGATTGTGCTTTAGATACTCATCTGCGAGAAGTTCCATGACAAAATCAAAATCAAGATTTAGTTTTTCAGCAATATCTTGAATTTCAACTCCAGGGGTAGAAATTAGTTTGAAAATTTGCTTTTTAGTTTCTTCACTGATATCTTCCGTCATTGATTTCTAAAAGTAATTATCTCTATTTTAATCTTTAGTTTATTATTTAATATTCATGAGTAGATGGATGATATAATGAGGAAAATCTTGAAAGGAATTTACTATTTAATATAAATAAATATATAAAGAGAAACATTATGATCTATCATAGTCGCGGAGGTGAGAAATTTGGCTAAAAAAGGAGTCCCTAAGAGAGATGGTTCCGGTAAGGGAAAGAGAGCAAATAAAGGTCGTGGAGGCTGTGCCGAAACCAAAAAAAAAGGCAAGGGAAGAAATAGGAAATAATAATGAATGAAAATAAAGGCAGATCTTCGTCGATTTGAGTTAGTAATTAAATAAATTCAATATTTTAATGATTCATGCTTTTTCTCTTACCTTCATAAATAGCTTTCCCTAATTCAAGCATTCTATTGTAAGGTTCCTCTCCATCTTCTCTTAATTGAATAGATATGGCCCCCTCTGGACAGATACTTGCACATAATCCACATCCTAAACACAGATCTCTGTCAACTTTAGCGAAATCATCAAGGTCTATAGCTCCTACAGGGCATCTCTCAATGCAATTACCACAGCTAATACATTTTTCTTCGTCTATAATAGATTCGAACATGGCATTCAAAAATCTATGCTTATCTAGCCCTTTCTTGGTGATTCCTTTCATGGAAGCACAACAGCATGGACAGCAATTGCATATATTAGATAAATGCTTGGAATTTGCTCCGGCATGAATTAAACCTGCCTCATCTGCTTCTTTTACAATCCTTATGGCCTCCTCTGCGCTGATTTCTCTTCCGATGCCATTTTCAATATAATATTCGGCAGCAACACCAAACGATAAACAGGTTTCTATGGGATACTCGCATCCTTCCCCAATTAATCTAGCTTCTTTACGGCAAACACAATCAGTCACGGAAATTGTTCTTGCATTTTTTATGCTCTCTTCAAGTTTTTGATAAGGATAAAGCACCGTGTTGGGTTCGATCGTTTCCTCAATGGGAATAACTTTGAAACCAGGGACATTACTAGCTGCTAATTCATCCAAAAAAGCAAGATCATAATACTCCTTAAATAAACTGGCTAATTCTTTGTCAATTTTCTTTACAGAGTATTCATATAATCCTATCATGAAAGGTGCTGAATTATAAAGGATTTTTCCGCCCCGTCGGACTCTAAAAAGGAGTCCTTTTTTTGCCATCATCTCTAATTTTTTGGCCATTTCAATTTTATCCATTTTAGCTCGTCTTGCTATTCGAGAAATGGTCTCTGGAATTTGAGTTAAGAAGGTTGCTATTCTCGCCTCCTCTACAGAAAATAATTTTTTTAAGATTTCAATTTCGATTCCCGAGTGTGTTTCGGGAAATCCTAAAGGAAAGCTGTCCAAATGTTCTCTTAATCTCATGTAAGGTTCGTCTGACATCACATTTAACCTAAATCTAATTATAGATAAACATGGGATTAAGATCATTAAAAAGATTTGGAATCTTCAAATCGACATTTTAGGTTAAGAGAATAAGAGTCGAAAATCTCTTCACGGATCTTTCGTTTCTTCCAAAATAACCATATTTCTAAGAGTTCCTATTTTTTCAATGCTAGCTTCAATCAAGTCTCCAGGGTGTATGGATCCCACTCCTTCTGGCGTACCTGTAGCAATGATATCTCCGGGCTCTAAGGTTAAATGGTTAGAGATGTATTCGATAATTTTTGGTATTTTGAATATCATGTGCTTTGTATTGGAGGATTGTTTGATTTTTCCGTTTATTTTAAGTTCAATCTTTAGCTCATGAGGATCTTTTATATCTGCAACGATTTCGGGCCCAATAGGACCAAAAGTGTCGAAATTCTTAGACCTGTACCAGGGCAAATTAATTTCCCTGTCATTTTTTTGCATTATTCTAGCAGTGATGTCAAGAAAGATGGTATATCCAAGGATGTACTTATTGTAATTCGTAGC
>SDNN01000120.1 GCA_004524425.1 Promethearchaeota archaeon | reverse complement strand
GCATTTGATAAAAAAGAAAAGAAGGAGGATGAAATTCAATCCGAATTAGCCACCACAGGCTTAACTTATGTTCAAATGAGATTACCCGTAGAAAAAATAACTCCTGAATTTGAAGAAAAGTTAAGAAAAGATGTGGAAAGAAACATTCTTAAGGCAAAAATTAGAGAAGCTACTTTAGAGGATATACCGTCCGTCTGTCAAGTATATAATAGAAGTTGGATGACTTCTTGTACTCCTTATAGACCTTTAGAAGTAGATACTTTAAAACAAATATATGAATATCCTGAAACAATCGTTTTAATTGCGAAAGTATATGGAGTCGATGCGGGGTTTGCCATACTTGATTTTGAAGGGCCAAATCAAGAATATGGAGTAATAGCTGGTCTTGGTGTTATACCACGATTTCAGAGGAAAGGATTAGGCACCGTATTAGGAATGGCCAGCTGGGATTATTTTAAAAAGAAAGGAGTAAAGGAACTACGCTGTGAAGTTTATAAAGATAATAAAGCATCTTATGACTTCATCAGTTCATTAGGTTTTGAAGATTTTGATGTAAAAGTATATAAGGCTGATGATTTTAACTAAAAATTTTATTATTATTTAAAAATTCATTATTAAGTTAAGAACCTCTTTCTTTATCATGAACAAGAAAGAAATATCAATAAAAGAAGTCAATAACCAAGATTCTAATACTCTAATTGACCCTTATTTAAGGATTCATTCAATTGATTTTCTAAAAGGATTCTCAGTTTGCGTTATAATCATTTTAAATTTTGGAAAGATCTGGTTAGATTCCGAGGAGATTAGCGCTTTTTTGAGCGTTTATCTGGATGTGCTTGGAATACCGCTATTTACCTTTCTAAGCTGTATAACCGTAATTTTTTGGTGGAAAAAAAAGATGGGCATCAATCCTGATAAAGCAATCAGGAATGAAATCTTATCCAGAGCGCTTATCTTGATTTCGTTAGGAATGATATATAATCTCTTTACTATAAAAAAGGTTCCTTTCCCCATAAATCTTTGGGGGTGGAACATGCTCATGTTTATTGGAATGGCATATGTAATTTGTTATTATTCCATTAGATTATCAAGAGGGGCGAGATGGGTCATTGGTTTTGTGATTTTTTTCATAACAACTCCAATTAGAGAATTTTTATATTTAACAAAAAATAACCATTTTATTTTTCATGCTTTACATTTTATTTTAGTATCCCCTAATCCAGAAATGTGTTTCTTACCGTATGCTGCTTTTTGCTTTTTTTCTACCATCTTTGGTGAGCGATTATTGGAAGCTCTTTTATTAGAAAACAAGAAGGCTTATTTAGATACCGTTCGGGCTTTCATGACATTTGGAATAATATTTACATTAATAAGCATATATTTTGGGTATGGATTTGTCACTTCAGAAATTCTTGATCCTTCTGAATATCCCACCATTAAAAATGTCACAATTCTACAACACGAATCTTGGAAAATTTCGGGGATACCAGGGCTATTCATAAGGGGAACTGCTCCTAATTTATTTTATAGTTTAGGAGTTTCATTGTTTATTCTTGGTCTAATTATATATGTTATTGACATGAAGAAAATAGATGTACGGAATTATATTGTAAAAACTTTTTGTTTTTATGGAAATGTCTCCTTGACGATATTCATTATCCATTTCATTGGATTGATTTTTTTAACTAATCAAATAAGTATTTTCATATTTATTCCCTCGATTTTCATTTATCTTATTTTAATAGGGATTATAATGCATCTATGGGTTAAATATGGAAAAGGAGTCGGAACTTTAGAATGGATTTTATCAAAGAAATTATTCCTTAAAAAGATACAAATTTAGATTTCGCATGATTGTTATTTTAATTGGAATTCATGATTAATTTGATTTTAGAGTCTAAAAATTTGACTTTATCATTATCTAGTAATTCACCATAATAATGTTTAGCTTCTTGAAAATATGAAATGGCAATATCGGTACTATTTTGATTGGCATATACATCTCCTAATTTTTCTAAGATTTCAGCGGATTCTTTCATGTAATTTAAGTCTCGGTAAATGTCAAGTGCTTCTTCCAAGTAATTTATTGCTTCATTCCCATCACCTTTATCATTCAAATAAATTCTAGCAATCTTAGTTTTGATGTCTGCTTGCTTAGCATCCTCACCAAATCTGTAATATAGATCAGCCGCTAATTTATAGTACTGAATAGATCTATTTTTATCATTTACTTTTTCAAAAAGGATTCCCAAATTTTCTAACACTATCCCTTCTTCTATATAATCATTATCCTCTTTGATGTTCCTCATGGCTTCAAGGCTTTTTAGTAAATAGATTTTTGCTTCCTCATAGATCTTCCAAGAAAGCTTTATTTTTCCTAAATATAGAAGAGACTCCCATTCTAAACTTCCTTTATTTCTATGAGTGAAATGATCTCCTATTTCGATATTACCTGTTAATTCGAGTGATTCCTTAAAAAATTTTAGAGCTGTTTTATATTTAGATGGACCTAAGAGATAGTTTAATTTTCCCAGTTTACTAAGAGTTATAACCATTCCGTAAGGATCAGCAATAGAATTAAAATATTCTAAATTACGTCTTAGAATTCTCTCGATCTTGTCAAAATCTCCCATAAGAAATAAAATTTCTACTAAATTGCTCGATGTCTTTATTTCTTCTGAAATATAATTCTCATTTTCAGCTACTCTTAACGCTTTTTCATAATATTCATATGAATATTCAAGATCATTTAATAACCGATACACGTTCGCAAGATTATTATAAACTTTGATCAGTTTTATATGATCTTTTAGATTTATCAAGAATTCTAAAGCTTTCTCGAAATTATAAATAGCATTGTCAAAAAATCCTAAATCCTCTTGAATTAATCCTATCTCATTGAATGTAATGGCACTATTTAGATCATCGTTTTCTGCTATGAAATTGTTCAGTGCTGTTTCTAAAATTTTTAAGCATGTCTCATAATCTCTATTTAAGTAAAATAAACTTGATTTTTCAAGTAATAAATTTCCAATTGATTTCCCCTGAGAAAGTTTTGTTTCAATTTCCTCATCAATTTTCTCTAATCGAGAATTTAAACTTTCTTCAATTATACCGTGATCAAATAAACTCGAATCAGCTTTTAAGTTAGCATTAGATGAATATAAATCTTCATGAAAGTAAGCACTTTCATTGATTAAATCTTTAGGACTATCATGGTTTAAATTCTCTTTTAAATTGACAATAAGGGGTTTATTACAATGATGACAATAGGACCATTCCGATCGTACAGTTTTTTTACAATATGGACAGAAATGCATGACTATTAAGCCAATTTTTAATTATTGTAGAAAAAATAGCTAATAAAATTATGATAATGGCGTTATAAAAAATTATTCAGAGCATGAAAAAACTAAATAATATCGATATATTAAAAGATTTTATAAACTTTATTTTTAAAGGAAATATTCAGGGTTTTTTCTCTGATTTTTCTCTATAAGTCTTTAATTCATTATCAATATTGTCTTGCGTTAATCCAATTGAATTTAAAAGAATTTTTAGTTGGATAATTGCATTTTGAGCATTGATAGTTTGTGCAATATGGAGGGCTTTAATAAATTCGTTTTTGGCTTCCTTCATATTTCCCAGATAAAAATAAGCCTCTCCAATATAACTTAATCCCTTGAGAATCAATTCTGTATAATTAGAGTCGATCGCGATATTAGTTCCTAATTTGAAATACGTTAAAGATTCATCATACTTATTGGACTTTTTCTTTAAGATCCCTAGATTAAAGTAAGAAGTAATCATTCCTTTTGAATCATCAAGTTGTCTGAACGCTTCAAGAGATTTTTTATATAATTCGAAAACCACGTCCCAGTTTTCCATGCTATCGTTTATCTGTATCAAGTTACCAAGGCAATCTAGCAGATGGTAAATATCATCATTATTTGAACACAACTCACTACACTCGAGAAAAGTGTCAGAAGCTTCCTCAAATTGGTTCAATTTTATTAAACTGTTTCCAATTCCAATTAAACATGTTATTTGTTCCTCGACTTGATTTAATTCTTTATATATATTGTACGCTTTTTCATAATTTACGATAGATGCCTCATAAGCGCCTTTTTTAAAATTTAATACCCCTAATACACCTAAAACTGAAGCTTGTCCTAATCGATCAAGTTGTTTTTTAAAGTGTTTTATACAAACATTAAAATTTTGCTCAGACTTCTCAAATTGACTTAATTCCAATTGAAGGAAAGCAATTTCACTTAGTTCTTTTATATAATCTGAACCTTTTCCTCCTTTTTCGATTTCTTTTAGAAGTTCTTGCTTCTCCTTAATTAATTGTTCGATCTCTTCTTTAGAAAATTCTTTATCACTCATGGGAACATTATTTTTTATGTTGTTTAGGACCTAAAGGACAGCCTTTTATGGGACATTTTGTACAACACTTCGAATGAAATAAGAAGACTACTAAGCCAATTACGAAATAAATAATTGCTAAAAATAAATCAAAAATCAGCAGTCCTTCCGTTAAAAATAAGTATAGATATACTAATATGGGAAAAATCAATGCCATCGCAATCAAAAAAACATCAAGAAAGAATTGCGATTTCCTAATTTCAGTAAAATCCTTCTTGTTTGATCGCTTATACAAGAAACCTCCGATAATTCCAAAACACCAAGTAGGACATGGTTTTCCTAAAAAATTACAATGTCGGCATACTAGATATCTGCCCAGTATAATAACAATGAACCATAAAAGCCAATATATGAAAAAAAATATCCAGTTTTTCCTGATTAGCATAAATGAAGCTAATCCCATCGAAATGAGAAGTAAACCTAAACTTAACCAGATTTCATTTTTAGTCCAAGAAGAATATTTATTCTCAGCCATGGAATCTAATTTTTCTCTCAATTACTTAATATTGAATACTAAATAAGAAATTAAAAATTTCTTGTTTTAAAAATTAAAGCATCTAATCAATTAATAATTCTTCTAATATTTCTGCTGCGTCTTGAACGAATTTAGGACAAATATTGATGAAGTATTTATCTTTTATAGCCTTATTTCTGCCTTCCAGCGTGCTTAAATCACAATTGAGCAATTTCTTGCAAATAATAGATTCATTTCGAGATTCAAATTTTTTAATGAATTCACGAGCAATAGTAAAAGTTTTTTTCTTTTTTTTAGATTCACTAACTTTTGAATTTCCATATTTTAATCCAATAACCATGAGAGCCCCATTTACAGCTCCGCAAATGTTTCCAAGACGTCCCATTCCCGCACCAAAGGGAGAGCTCAATTTTAATGCAATTTTTGTTTCTAAGCCGTACTGAGTACCATAAGTTGATAAAATTGCTTGAGAGCACAGAAAACCTTTTAAAAACACAGACACGGCTTCCTTGACTTTGTTCATGATAAATTTTCTCTTCCTTTAATTGGTTTTTATTAACAATTATAAAAATTATAAAAATACTATGCTATATTATATTTAGCAATAAAACGCATAAAACTGAGTGAGCGAATAAATATTGAAGCATGAAGCAAGATTATGGGATAAACTTGATGATAATAAAGTTAAATGTCATGTATGTGCAAACAAGTGCATCATATTACCCGGCAACTTAGGAATCTGCAGAACGCGTAAGAATTTTGATGGTGAATTGTACACGTTAATTTATGGTTCCTTGATATCTTCAGGAAGCTTAGATCCTATTGAAAAAAAGCCACTTTACAACTTCTGGCCGGGGGCCACAGCCTATTCCATCGCTTCAATAGGATGCTCTTTTCGTTGTCAAAATTGCCAGAACTGGTCAATTAGCCAAGCAAGTCCCACGGATAATGGAAAGAGAGGTTTTTATGATTTAGAGGGTTATGAAGGAAGAGGTATGTCATTAGTAGATATGACTCCCGAGAGACTAAAAGAAAAAGTAGTAAAAAGTGGGGCAAAGACCTTAGCTTATACCTATAATGAGCCACTGATATGGCATGAGTGGATTTTAGATACCGCGAAACTTCTCAAGAAAGAAGATGTCAAAACTATTTTAGTCACTAATGGATATTCCACACCTGAGGCTTCAAAAGAACTTATTGAAGTGGGAATCGATGCAGCTAATGTTGATATAAAAGCAATGAATGATGATTTTTATAAGAAAATTTGTGGAGTTAAATCTGTTCAACCCGTACTGGATACTGCAAAGAGATTCAAGGAGAATGGAATGCATGTTGAAATTACTAATTTAATCATACCAGGTTGGAATGATAAAAATGAAGATATTAAAAAATTATGTGATTGGATTGTCCAAAATCTTGGGGAAAATACACCTACCCATTTTTCTGCATATCATCCAGACTTCAAGATACCTTCTCAAAAAAGAACCCCTTATGAAACTTTAGATAAGGCTTTTAATATCGCAAGGCAATCTGGTTTATATTTTCCGTATGTGGGAAATATTCGACATGAGAGAGGCAGTAACACCTATTGTCCTAACTGCAATCATTTATTATTCGAAAGAAGTGGATATCACTTTACAAAAATTAGCATTACTGAGGATAATAAATGTCCTAATTGCGCTTATGATTTGAAAAATGATATAATAGGAGAAATAAATAAAAGAACTTCACATCGCTTCACTTTTTTCTAAGGAACAAAAGCAAAACTAAGCAATGTTCATATCTCTGCCATTCTTAGCCTCTATTGGCATTATTATCTATCCTTGAAACTGCCTAAAAAAAATAAAAAAAGAAAATTTATACTATTGATATTCCTAAGAATGCTAACATGAAGCCTTGGATAAAACAAAAGATAGCAATAATAAATGCGAACACTGGCCATGAAATGATTTTAGAAATCAGCATTAAGCCAGCTGTATAAATCCATGCTACTAAAGCTACAATCCCAAAAATTATGATAAATACAACAATTAAAGCTACTGCGATATATGCAGTGACACTGACATCAAAATACATGATCACTCCAACTATAATCGCAGTAACTAGAGAAGCAGCTGCTAGGCCTATTATACTTGCTATTGGGATATCATTCAAGGGTTTTATGAAGGTAAATAAACCCAAGATTATGAGAAAAATCGAAGTAAAATAATTAACTGACTCTCCTGTTGTTGTGCCATAAGCTATACTAGGAGCTTCATCGAGTATCAATCCAGAAGCCCCTGCCAAAATGCACAAAATCCCCACAATAAACCCGAGATATGTCAATCCCTTAAGAAAAGGCGTTATGTCGAAGTCCCAATCATCAATTCTCGTTAATTTTCTCCACGATTTCCTCCTGTTAGCTTCGTAAGATGAAAAAACCAGCCACATGATTCCCAGTAATAATATGAAAAACGCTGCAAACCCTGCAAGCGGTCTAAAGAATCCATCTACCCATTCTACCAAAAAATTCTCACCACTTAATCAATATTTTTTTAGTTACTATTGGAAATTGTTATAATAGAATATAATATTATCATAGTCCAATTCCTATAAAAATATAAGTTTGAATTAAATTTTTAATCCTATAAAAAAATCAAGTAAAAAGTTAATTCATGAAAATCTTAATTCAAAAAAAGAAAAAAATTATATCATGTTAAGAATTCAGTCGCTTTTTTAATGTATTCCATGTAATTGTCAATTTCTTGCTTCTTTTTTCCATCTGACCAAGAATATTCTCTTGCCATTATTTTAGCAATCTTTTCAGCAGCCTCTAAAGCTCTCTCGTGCTTTATCCATAAGGCCATTTCTGTACGGCGGCAAAACACGTCAATGAGATGTGGAGTCATTTCATACTTTAAACTATATAGAATTTCTGCTTTAATAAAATAATTTTCATCAATTATTCTGTCTGCAAGAGAAGGATCTTCCTTGATCATTTCGAGAATTTTAATCGCACCTTTTCCATATTGTTGATATAAATGGTCGGCAATATCCTCATCTATAGATACTCCCGAATCTTCTTTTTCTTTCACCCAGGATTCTTTATCAAGACTTATTTTATACATTTGTTTTGAAAAATTTTCTTCTCTTTTAATGTCCTTAAATATTTTTTTCTCTTCAACATGTTTAAACAAATCTTCTGCCATTGCTCGCCATGCAGTTAATTTTCCTCCCGTTATCGTTAAAAGTCCATCCTCTGAAAAGAATATTACATGTTTTCTAGAAACTTCACTTTCAGATTTTCCTTTCTGCATGACTAAAGGCCTGATGCCAGCATAAGTAGAAAGAATGTTATCATATTCTAATTGAGCATCGGGTAAATAATACTTTACTGATTCTAATAAATAATCTGCATCCTCTTTAGTACAAAACGGATTTTCCAAATCTCCTTTGTAATCAGTGTCTGTTGTCCCAATAAGAGAATATTTACCATGCGGTATAACAAAAAAGAATCGATTATCATTAATGGTTCGTAAACCTAACGCGTGTTCATGTTTCACATGTTCGCGTTTAAATTGAACATGTACCCCTTTAGTAGGACGGATTAGTGGTTCTGGGATGTCTTCGGGATACTTTTTCACTAGATTGTCAGTCCAAATACCCGTCGCATTAACAATTAAAGTTCCCTTTATTTCAAAATCATTATCATTGAGTAAATCCCTACATTTTACGCCGATAATTTTTCCATTTTCCTTCATGTAATCTACTACTTTACAATAATTTACAGCATCAGCATTTCTAATTACAGCTTCTTTTAAGGTCTCAAGGGTTAATCTTGCATCATCAAGATTCGTATCATAATATACGGCACCTCCCTCAACCCCTTCTCTAAGTAATTCAGGTTCTAATTCAAAAACACCCTCTGGCTTATACCATTTATGTTCCTTGTATATTTTAAATTCAGTATCCTTATTTCCTAAAAAATCGTAAATTTTTAAAGCACTTACTATATCTCTCTTTTTATATTT
>SDNN01000119.1 GCA_004524425.1 Promethearchaeota archaeon | reverse complement strand
TGTAGAAATCAATTCAATGATATTTTATCGAAAGAAAATGAATTAAAAAACATAACTCAGTTAATAGGTGAAGAAAATCTTCCTGAGGATCAACAGCTAACGCTTTTTATTGCTAAGTTAGTTAAAAAGGGATTTTTAATACAAAATGCCTTCGATGAGATAGACAACTTCACGGACGTGAAGAAATTGATGGGTATTGTCAAAATAATCCTAATAGTATATAGAGAAGGCAAAGAATTACTAAAAATTGGAGTTTCTATTGATGACATCAAAAACTTGGATTTAATAGATGATATCTTAAGGATTAGAAATACGGTTAAGAATGATCAAATTAACAAGATTGAAGATTTAAAAGATGAGCTGCTAAATAAATTTGAAAATTTGAAAATGATGTTTGGAGGTACTAAAAAATGAGCGTGATTTATAGAAAAATTGAGCAGATTATTGGCCCCCTTTTATTTTTAAGAAATCACCATGATGTCCAATATGAAGAGATCGTTAGGATCCGATCTTCTAATGGCACAATAAGAACAGGTCAGGTGATAAATTTAAATGAGGAAATGATTATCATAGAGACCTTTGAAGACACGCGAGGTTTATCGACACATAATTCTGAAATTACTTTTTTGGAAGACACGTTTAAAATAAAAATTTCAAACGACATGCTTGGTCGTGTTTTTAACTCATTAGGTAAGCCCATTGATATTTTTACTAAAAAAATTTTAGAGTCTGATATTTTAACATCTGAAGAACGTGATATTAATGGGTCTCCGATCAACCCTTTTGCCAGAGAATATCCTTCAAATATTATTCAGACAGGTGTTTCGGCAATTGACGGGTTATTTACCTTGATTCGAGGCCAGAAATTACCAATATTTAGTGGTCAGGGCCTTCCTCATCACAAATTGGCTGCCCAGATTGTTTCCCAGGCGAAAGTTCTTACAGAAGAACCTTTTTTGATAGTATTTTGCGGAATTGGGATCATACAAAATGAAGCTCTATTTTTTTTAAACAGATTTAAAAGAAGTGGGAATATACAAAACATCATTTCTTTTATAAATTTAGCTGACGATCCCATAATGGAAAGATTATTAATTCCCAGGGTAGCATTGACTGTAGCAGAATATTTTGCATTTGAAAAGGACATGCATGTATTAGCGATCTTAACAGACATGACGAATTATGCTGAAGCATTAAGAGAATTAAGCTCTGCTAAAGAAGAGATTCCAAGTAGAAAAGGATACCCTGGATATCTTTACAGTGATTTTGCATCCATCTACGAACGTACGGGAAAAATTAAAAATAAGAGGGGAAGCATTACTCAGATCCCCATTTTAACCATGCCAAATGATGATATTTCACATCCCATTCCCGATACTAGTGGATATATTACAGAAGGACAGTTGGTTTTGAGTCGAGAAAATCATAAAAAAGGGATCAATCCTCCATTTGAAATATTGGCCTCAATTTCTAGATTAATGAAAGATGCGATTGGTAAAGATACAACAAGAGAAGATCATGCTGATGTAAATTCACAATTAATTGCCTCTTACACCGATGCTCTTGAAGTAAAGGATTTAGTTTCAATTATCGGAGAAGATAGTTTAAATCCAGAACAAAAAACGTTATTAAAATTTGGAGAGAAATTCGAAAACCATTTTTTAAATCAACAAGCTGATGAAGATCGTAATTTTTCTGAAACTCTTAATAGGGCGTGGGAAGTTTTATCAATCTTATCTAAAGAACAATTATTTAGAATTCATCAAGAATATGTTGATAAATATTATTTAGAGAGGATGTGATCTCAAAATTAGTTTTAGAAAAATTAGACCTACAAAGACAAATTTACTAAGCTTACAAAAAAAATTGAATTTTGCTCAAAAGGGAAAAGAGTTCTTAGAATATAAACGAGAACAAATCATATTTTTAATAAGAAAATATTGGGAAGATTATTTGAATCAGAGAACTAAATTCCTCAATGATTTTAGACAAATATTAATTAAATTAAACCAAAATTATGAGGAAATGGGTAAAAGACAGTTTACCTTAATAAGCAGTTTAAGTAAAATTCAATATAAGCCATTTGTGAATGTTAAATATACGAAGGAATATGGTAATGTCATACCCCAAATCGATTTTGAATTGATTCGTAAAGAGACTTTGCCTGCTTATTCTTTTGATAGAACTAGTCATTACTTGGATGATTTGATAAGGTTACTTCAAGATTTATTTAAAGATATGATTTTATTAGCAGAGAAAGAAGGTTTAATGCTCAGTTATTCTTTTAATTTCAAGAAAATTAGTAGACGAATAAACAGTTTAGAAAATGTCATCATTCCGAAACAAAAAACTCAAATAAAGAAAATTAAAGAAATTTTAGAAGAAAATGAAAGAGAAAATTTTGTTCGATTAAAAAAAACAAAGGATCTAATTAAGGAAAAACAAAATGCAACTTGATGGGTGTGAATTTTGACAAATAAAAATCAAATGAGTTTGGTTAAGGCAATTATTAACAGTAAATATAAAGAGAATTTTTTATATCAATTAGCAAATTTAAACACGGTTCACATTAAACCTAAAACAGGGATAAGTCTTAAAGAATATCTCGCGCAAGAGCGCAATTTCACTGATAAGGTAAAAAACCTCCGAGAAAATCTTAATGCATTGTTTAGAAAATTAAAACTAAGTGAAGCTGATTTTCAAGATTTAAGATTTAAAAAGAATGAACGGGTCGAAATGTCGGTAAAAGACTTGAATGATTTATTAAACCAGACCTCAGAAGAGATTAATTTCTTTTATAATCGAGTCATAGAGTTAGAGAGATATATTTCAAGGGCAAAAATTGAATTAGAAAATATAGAGACAATTAAATTGTCCTATTTATTCCTCAGTCAAATAAATTTAAACAGGGAGAGTTTAACAAATTTTGATCAACTCACCTTTAAGGTCTATACCACGTTTTCGAAGAATTTAGAAACGTTAAAAAAGGTATTTGAATTCAATCAATTTCCAAACTTTTACCAAATAAGTTATATATCAGAAGATCGACTAGTATTCTATATAATTTATCCAAAAGATAAAGAAGAGGATTTTAAAGAAAGAATATCTATGATATATGGTGAAGAAGTACCCATTTTAAAAAAATATCTGACTTCTGAAGGAATAAATTTTGATAGAATAAACAGGGAATTCGATTTAATTAAAACGACCTTAAACAAATACGAAAAAGAACTAGAAAGACTCAGAAATGATAATTTATTAAAATTTGCTGCCATCTCCGAGGTGGTGCAAAATATCGAGGAATATAAATGGGCGGAGCAACAATTCGAAGAATTGCCTTCTTCTAGGTTATATCTTGAATTTTTTACGCCTAAATCCAAAAAACAATCAGTAATTGATCAATTACAAGATCTCTTTAAAGAGAATATCATTTTGGAATCTCTCGAAATCAAAAAAAGCGAGGATTCAAAGATTAAAAAGGAAGAAAGTGCCACAATACCAAAAAAAATCATGAAGAAATCATCTACGGACGAAGAAGTTGTGGAACCTGAGGAAGAGACAATTGAAAAAGAGGAAAAAGATTTGCGCAGTGATACTCCGACTATAATGCATAACTTCATTTTATTTAGACCTTTCGAGACCTTAACTAAAATGTACGGCACGCCATCTTATTCAGAGGTGGATCCTACCCCTTTTTTGGCGATAACTTTTCCAATTTTATTTGGTTTGATGTTTGGCGATATAGGTCATGGAATCTGCTTAATCATCGCAGGACTGAGTGGAGCACTCTTCTTTAGGAAAAAGAAAGGAACTGATTTTCGAAACATTTGTTGGATCATTTTTTATTGCGGGTGGGGTGCCATATTGGGAGGATTTCTCTATGGAGAATTTTTTGGAATGAATACAATACCTTTCTTAGAAATAGAATTAACCCCCATAGAAATTGCTGGATATACGTTAAGTCAACCTTTGGAAAACATAATGACTGCATTTGCATTTGCAATTTTTGTTGGTATAATTCATATCAACATGGGTTGGATTATACAAGCACTGAATTATGTCAAGCAAAAGCGAAAATACTTGGCAATATCTGATTCCCTTTGCAAAATTCTCTTTTTGGATGGAGGAGTTTTCTTAGTTTTGTTTTTTGGTCTAGACCTGAATAGTTGGTTTCTTTATCCTTATCCAATTTTATTACCATTGATTCCCGCCTTATTTCTAATTGTCTCCAAAGTTCTAGGAAGGTTTTTAGGCATCTCCTATTTAAAAAAAGAAAGCCTAGGAGAGTTAATTGGCGAAGGTTCGATGGAGACCTTCGAAACCATGCTATCTGTTTTAAGCAATGTCGCTTCGTATATAAGAATCTTAGCTTTAGCATTAATTCACATTGCCTTGATGATTTCAATTGAAGCAATGATCGGTATTGTACCAACTGAAGGCATAATTTTTCAGATTCTCATAGTAATTGGGTTGATTTTCGGTAATATAATTGTCATTTTATTAGAAGGTCTGCTTGTCTTTTTGAATGATTTGCGACTTCACTTTTATGAATTTTTTTCTAAGTTCTATCAAGGAGGAGGGATTGATTTTTTTCCTTTCTATTTAGATAGTGATTTTTCAGTGATAAATTTTGAAATCACTGGAGAGAAAGATATTATTTCAGAGGAAATTGAAAAAGAAGTTGAAACAAAAACTAAAGAAGATATTGATAAGGCAATAAGTTACATTTCCAGAAAATATTTATCAAAAAGATAGATGAATTTTTAGATTTTCCAAAAAAAAAATATGAATGATAATACGGCAATTAAAGATAATAAAAAAATTCGTACTATTATCATAAAATTAGTTTTTTTAATTACAAACCTAATCATAATCCTAATTTTATTTCTACTCTTAAGCATTTATAGTTCAAACCCAATTATTATAATCCTAATTGTTGTCTTTGCCTTTTTGGTCATCATCGGACCTTTCTTTAGAAGGAACAGAAAATCTTATTATTCAAGAATATTTCCAAACAAATCAACTAAACATTTAGAGGAATACAAAGGACTTAAGAAGAAAAGATCATCAGAAGGAATAGCACCAACTCAATTATCTCATGAAATTAATTTTGATTTCAAATATAAGAAACCAGTCCTCCGCAAGTGTCCAAAATGCGGGATGATCTTACCAAGTTTTGTAAAAAAATGTCCCGTGTGTAACAAATCTATAAATGAGTGAAATATTTTCCATTAAGGTTTGAACCATTCAAAAAAATAATAACTCACGGTAAGAGGGTTAGCAATAACGAATTTTTTCCTAACTGAGGTTGCTAATCTCCCTGCTCTAACCATATCTGTAGCACTTATCTTGGAATCATGAGGTAAGACTTGCACGATAAATGGAGAATGTTCCAAGCCAGGTCCCTTCTTATATACCACGAAATCACCACCAAATTTTAAACCGGGTCGTGGAATGTATCCTTTTTCCCTCAAGTCTTTATAAATGACATATTTTTCTTCAAATTTAGCGTGCGTGGTTTTTGCCATCTCATGAAATTCTTCTTCAGTCAGGTATTTATTTGAAGCAACGTCATGTATGGTAATTTTGCCTTTTTCTAATAAATAATATGCTTCAATGAGCGATAATTCTGAAGGTTTAGAAAAATACTCCAGTCTCGGCTTGTTTATTCCTAGGGGGGAGCCAAAAAATCCTTTCTTCACGTACATGTAAGAGGCGTGAAGGGGATTGAAAATAATTACCCTGGAATTCACGAATTTTGCCGGTATTTTTTCAGGTATATCATCTTCAGTGATTTCATCGAGCGATATTTGAGTCTCTATTTCTTTACTCATCTAGTAGATTTATTTTAGATAATTTATTAAACCTTTCTAATTTCTATTCATGGAAAAAAAAATATTTATTTCAATATAATTCAATCTAATATTATAAACTAATAAATTCCTTCTTAAAAAAATGGTTATCAGGAAAGCTCAATTTGCCGGTAGTTGGTACGAAGGTAATAAAACCGATTTAATTAAGTCAATGGAATCATACTTTGCTGATACAGAGTTCGGACCTGGAGAGAAACCAAAAACCCTTAACTTAGAGAAGAGAACCATACTAGGCGGAGTTTCTCCTCATGCTGGTCATTATTATTCGGGGCCATGCGCTGCACATACTTACCTAAATTTGTTTAAAGAAAAAATTCCAGACACCGTGATAATATTAGGAACAGATCATCGAGGATATAGAAAGGTTGCTTTATTTGAAGAAGGAGAGTGGGAGACTCCTTTAGGCAATTTGATAATTGATGACGAATTATCGAGAAAAATATTGGAGATTAGTGATGTTATAATCAGTGATAATTCTGCATTTTTAATTGGTGAGCATAACATAGAAATTCAGTTGCCCTTCATTAAATATTGTATAGGAGAAAATGATGTGAAATTGATCACTATTAAATTATCCCCCCACATCAGTTTCGATATCATGAAACAATTATCAAGCGATATTGTTGATGCTGTCAAAACATCTAATAAAGATGTAGTTTTTGTAGCATCATCCGATATGTCTCATAAACACGTACATGACACTGAACAATTAAAAGAATTTAAAAACATAGATCAGGCAGTAATAAACAAATTTATAGAATTGAATCCTAAAGGAACTCTTAATGCGGCATTAAAAACTTCTGTGTGCGGTCCACAAACCATTACTTCATTGATTTTAACATGTAAACAGTTAAATGCTACGAAAGGTAAATTACTCAAATATTATACAAGTAGTGAAAGAACTGGTACCATGGATTATTGTGTGGGCTATTTTTCTGGAGTCCTTATTAAATAATTAAAAATAAAAATTAATATTATATTAGAATAGGTTGTTAAAATAAAATGTCTGAAGAAAAAAAGGATGAAGATTTTGTTGAAATGCTAAAGCGGATGAAATCTGATATGGATACACCTTCCATTATCGGAGAAACTCTCGAAAAATTAGAAAAACTAAAGAGAGAAAATGAGAATTTACGACAACAATTAAGTTCCAATATCGATTTAATAAGTTCTTCCGAAGAAATTCTTAAAAAAACCCTACAAGAAAAAGAAAATTTAAAGGATGAGAGTAAGACTACATTAGAAAGTTATGAGACAGAATTAAGAGCAATTAAAACCTACAATGTGGAGCTTGAAGATAAAGTCTCGCGCTTAGAAACTTCCTTAAACCAAAAAATTGATGCTCTTGAAAAAAAAGAAAATGAATTATTTGAATTGAGACAGAAAGCAGAGAGTGCTATTAAAGAGCTAGAAGAGAAAAAAAGGTTCATACCACAGACAGATTCCACGGTTTCCCAAGCTCTAGTTGAGGACTTATCTTCAAAATTAGCGAAAATGAAACTTCATTTATCAGAAAATGAAAATAAAATGAAAACGCTAGATTCAACGATTAAGCAATTAACTCAGGAAAACGAAATGTATCGAACCAGAATATCATCTTTAACCAATTCCGATCCTGGAGAGATTTCTACTGATTTGGCAGAAAAAGTCAGTCACATTGCTGAGTTAGAAGAAAAGATACATGGGCTTGAGTCAGAAAATGAACAATTAAAACGGCAGAATGCTTCATTAAATGAAAGAATAGCCGAAAAAGCCAAGGCCCCCGATGTTGATTATGTGGTTCCAGTTGTCGAAGCTACTACCACTGCAATAAAAGTAGAACCTGAAGTTTCGTCAATCAGTACTTTAGAAACATTATGTCAGGATCTTCAATCTGATCTTAATAAATATAAAAGAATGATGGAACATCTTAAAATGGAAAATGAGCAATTAAAACTTTCTTTAGAATCAGGAGAAATTAAGCCTAATTTTGCAGAGATTAATCAATTAAGAACTGAAAATTCTCGTTTAAACGAAGAAATTACCAGATTGAGAGAGTCGATCGAAAATCAACCAGACCAATCTGCAATTTCAATAGAATTAGAAAATAAAATTAAGGCACTTCAAGAAGATGTAAAAAGTAAAGATGATATAATTGAGGATTTAAAGACTAGATCCACTCCTTCTGTCGCTACAAAAGACCAACCTATGTCTGGTTTAATAGAAGAATTGCAAGCGAGGATAAACAAATTAAAACTAGAATTAAAGGAAAAAGATAAAACTATTGCTGAATTATCTAAATGAGAATTAAATTCAAAAATTAATAGACATCTCACTATTTCTGATGAATTCAGTAGATAATAACCATCCCTCAATTTTGTTTATTGGTCATTTTGCGATTGATAACATCATAAGGTTCAAAAAACAAAACAAACCTACTTTAGGAGGGAGCGTGACCTTTTGTTCTCTGGCATTAAGAAAATATACTCAAGATGTAAATATTAAAATATTTTCTCATTTAGGAACATTGAATTTTAAGGATTCCCTCTTGAAGATCATTGAGAATAAAGACATCAATCTACAAGGAATTAAATATTCCGAGGTAAATAACACTAATTTTTTATTGGATTACTATAATCATACTAGAACACTTACCTTGAAGTCAAGGAGTCCAGATTTAGAATTCTCAGATATTCCACAGGCATATCTTAATTCTCCCCCGGATGTCATAGTTTTAGTTCCTTTATGCAATGAGATAAGTCCCTCATTTGTATCTCAAATAGTAAAAACATTCCCAGATGCATATGTAGGTATTGATTTACAAGGATTTATCAGAAAAATTAACGATAGCGGGATCGTCTCTTATGTTCATGATGATAATCTCATTTCCAACATGAAAAATATCATTAACATTATTGGAAATAAGTTAATTCTTAAAGGATCTGAAGAAGAAATGAAATTATTATCTGGAAGGTATGATAATTGTCAGGAGGTTATGAATCATTTTCACGAGCATTATAATGATGGTATATTCATAATGACTTTAGGGGAAGGCGGTTCGATGGTGATTAAAAAAGGAGAAAAATTATTGGAGATACCCGCATTT
>SDNN01000118.1 GCA_004524425.1 Promethearchaeota archaeon | reverse complement strand
TGTCTATTGGATTATGGTGTTAGGTTTAGAGAAGAAGAAAGGCTCCCACTCGAAACCGATTTAGATAATCTCAAAGCTGTAGCATTGACCCATTGTCATATTGATCATTCAGGAGCCTTACCATATCTTTATAGAAATGGAAAAGTGCCTTTATTTACTAATCCAGTTTCCATGGCTATAACTCGCATACTTATAAAAGATATGATTCGAATTTCTCACTATCCTTATCCATTTGGTTATAAGGAATTAAATAAACTCATGAGGAATTCACATTTTCTTAAAAATGGATATCGCCAAAAGATTGCTAGCAATTTTTTCATTACTTTTTTTAATGCAGGTCATATTCCAGGGAGCGTGTCAATCTTGGTTGAGGTGGATAATAAGAAAATTTTATATACGGGGGATATCAATACAAGATCCACCAATCTAGTAAAATCAAATCTTCTTCCAAACGCTTCAAACATTCCTGATTTGGATGCACTAATAACTGAATCAACGTACACCCTTCGAAACCACCCTCAAAGATCTGAGATTGAACATGATTTTGTTGATCGCATCTCAAATGCAACTGAAAATGGAGGTAGAGTGCTAGTACCCGCATTTGGTGTGGCAAGGTCTCAAGAAGCCTTGTTAATATTACAAAAATATCAATTTTCAGGTAAGGTTTATATTGATGGTTTAGCCAAAAAAGTTTCACATCTTTACTTAGATTATCCAGAATCCATAAATAATTATTCCGAGTATAAAAAGGCTCTGAAAAGAGCTAAATTTATTAACAATAGAAAGGTAAGAAATATTGCCAGAAATTCAAATGGAGTTATTATAGCACCATCAGGTATGTTGAAAGGTGGAGCAGCATTTGAATTCGTGAGATCGGTACTCAATGATCCATTATCAGCAATCTATCTTGTAGGATATCAAGTGGAAGGAACTCCCGGAAAAAATCTGATTGATAAGGGTTCTATTGAATTTAAAAGCACTAATAGAGGAGTAAAACTGAAGGAAAACATTTCAATAAAGGCAAAGTGTGATTATGACTATTTTGATTTTTCAAGTCATGCTGATGGAGATGAAATGCAAAAATATATCCACAATTTATCCTTTCATAGTGGAAATAAAGATGTATTTTGCATACATGGTGATCCAGAAGCCACGATAAAATTATCAAGTATTCTCGCACATGAAGGTTATAATGCTGTAGCCCCTGAAGTTGGAGAGACATATTACATTTAAAATTCATAGAAATTAGTTATTCTAACTGTTTTTTTACCACACTATTACAATTTTCCAAGAACACTTCTATTTTATCTACTGGGACCTTAGTTCCCGCAGCGGGAGGATGACCCCCTCCTAAAGCATCTAAATTACTTAACTCTAAGGCTTCTCTTATTACTTCAGAAAGATTTAGACCTTTATTCACTAATTTTTTAGATGCTCTTCCTGATATTTTATAAACTCCTTGCTCCTCCCTGAGAGCGCAACCAAAAATGGGTTTATTTTTATCAATTATGTCTCTTTTATCAAAAACCAGCATGGATGAAACGGTTCCAATGATGTTTTCTGGTATCACCTCTTCGCCAAAGAAAAATTGAACATGTGCTTTCTGTTGAATTTTATCTTCTTCACTTATCCAAGAAAGAGCTCTTAATAAAGATTTCTTGTAATTTAATAAGACGTCTTTTGATTGTAATAATGCTTTATTTCTATCACCCATGGCTATTGCTATTCCCAGCGATCCATTATCTGTCCGTCCACATGCATTAAGAAGGTTTGAAAACTCATCCGCATCTCTTAATTCTGAATCAACTTCATCAACCAAAAGGTATCTATTTACTATTAATTTTTTAATGATCTCAACAGGTTCAATATTTAATTTAAGCGTGGCATATTCAATAATAGCACTTGAGATTTTCTGCTTATCATCTTTGTTCATATCGTTCAAGGTTTTAACGCTCCCATCAGGATTTTCCATTAAAATACCTAAGGTTTGCAAGAATTTCAAAGCTTTGTTAGTCTCGCCAGTTAACCCCGGCAATTTGATATCTGATGAATAAGCAATCGCTTCATTTAATGGTTTAATTGTAGAGAAATTCAAATCATCAACGATTTCAATTAGACCCGCTTTTTTTGCATCCTCTATTACTAAAGAATTCAATCCGCTGAATGATTTGTTAGGTCCTTGATTTTGTATATCTCCTATGGATCCAACAACTGCAATTGGAGATAAATCTATATTTTTATCATTTAAGCATTTTGCAAAAAAATAACAAATGGAAGATCCAGAGATTCCAGTACTACCGTCAACTCCATAAAAATAGGGATTTATGTGCCATGGGCTTGTTTCAATATGAATATCTTCTATCTTATCAACTTCTTGTTTATTTCCTATGTTCTGTGGAAGATGATGATCTAAAATGATGAAATGTCCCTTATATCCTTTCAATAACAATTCTTTTTGAAGATCCAGATACTGGCCACTGCCGAAATCACAGAAGATCATGAATCCATTATATTCATTATTAGCTATTTTAATTATTTCTTCTCTTTCAAGTTGGCGTAGAATATTTATTTGAAAAGGTAAATTTTCTCTATATAATGCTTTCCCAATAATTGACCCAGCTGATAATCCATCAGCATCTATATGGGTATAAACTCGTGTTATGGAATCAAATTCTCCTAAATGCTTTAAAAAATAATCCTTTGCTTGCTCTAAGTCTTGATTGAATCTTTCGATTTTATTTTCTAATTCTGAAGTCATGTTTTTTAAAATCATCCGAAAGTAATAGTGTGTTATATTAACATATCAAATTACTTATAAATACTCAATTAAAATTAACTACATAAAAAAATTAAAATCTATTATTTAACAAATAAATCTCATGTTAAAAATAAAATAAAGCAAAAAAATTTCTTTAAAAATTAATAAAATTCTCTATTTTCTGTATCATTATTTGAAAATTCTAAATATTTAATAATAATTATATCTAAAAAATTATAAAAAAATAAAATTAGGTGAAAAAAATTCATCATGTAAAAATTAATGAACTTGCTCTAAAGCTAGTTAATAAAATAATCGATAATAAAGAACTCTATGGTGCTGAAATTAAAACACTTAGCAATGGATCCACTGTAGTCGATATGACAAACGCATCTTGGATTGGTGGAAAGCTAGTCGGTGAGATATGCATGGGGGGTTTAGGTTCTGTTGAATTTACATCTTATGAATTAGATGGTACTTATTTACCTGCTGTTAATGTCCATACATCTGAACCAATAATTTCCTGCATGGCATCTCAATTAGCAGGATGGAGTGTAAAATTGAAGAAAGAGGTTGAAAAGGATGGACAAATAAAAAAAAAGGTTGTTTTTCAATCCTTAGGATCTGGACCTGCTCGAGCTAAAGCCAAGACTGAAAAATTATTTGATGAAATAGATTATACGGATGATTCTGATTGTGCAATTTTAGTTTTTGAAACTCGTAAAATGCCAGATGAGGAAGTAATGGCAATCATTACTGAAAAGACTAAAGTTCCTCCAAATAAAACATTTGCCGTATGTGCTCCAACGGCTTGCTTGACCGGATCAATACAAGTTGCGGCTAGAATTGTTGAAACTGGAATTCACAAACTTCACGAAATTCATTTTCCATTAGATATAATACAAGATGGTTTTGGCACGACTACGATTGCTCCCATAGCAAAAGATGATTTTGCTGCTATGGGGACAACTAATGATTCGATCATAGCAGCAGGAAGAACATTTTATACCATAAAAGCTGACAAAGAAAAGGAAGCAGAGATATTCGAATTAATTAGAAAAGCTCCAGCAAACACGTCATCAAGTTATGGAAAACCATTCAATGACATCTTTAAAGAAGCAAATTATGATTTCTACAAAATTGATCCGGGATTATTCGCTCCAGCAACCTACACCTTAAATAATATAACTACTGGAAAGACGATTACTGTTGGAAAAGTAAATCATGAATTATTAAAACTATCTTATGGTTTATAAATATACTAATTTTGATTAAAATGAAGTTTTTATTAAATCAAAAAAATAATTTTTCTTATTTTTTTTACAAACCACTAAAAGCTATAATCTAAAGTTAATATATTAAATATTTGTTAGCTCGTCTTGATACTTTAAGATTTCTGTCATGCTAACATCAGAATCGAATTCAATTTTTTGCTCGATCCCCAAGTACGCACATGCTAGTTTACTTGCTGCTACAATTTCTGCCTTCTTAAGATTTATTGAATATTCATCGCCGGGATCTTCTTTCTTTCTTTTTAGTTTGCTTATTTTATCTGAAATACTTCGTTTTTCTCGTTCTAAGTTCATCTTCTCATCATTTAAGGATTCTAGATCTTTACGAATTTTTTCGGTTGGATTAATGTGCTGCTTTCTTTTCATATCTGTTATACGTTCCATGAGCTTGTACTTCTCTTCTTGAAGCTGGGCTTCTCTTTCCCTTTCCACTTCGATTTCTAAATCTAAATCCTCTTGAATCCTTAGTATTCTCTCCGATTTCATTTTAAAAAGCAAAGAAGCCATTTTATCTGCAACGATAAAGGGTAATTGATTCTTATTTATTAATCGAGTTATGTTTACTACATCAAAATAGTTTAAAGTCTTATATTTTGCTCTCAAGTAATTTTTTAAATTATCAATATTTCTTTCACATTCTATTTGGGTCCAGTCATGAATTGCTAAGCGCCTTCTGAAGAATATCAATTCCCAATCAATTTCTAGTTCTTTTAAAAATTCGAAAATTTTATCATCATCAGGTTTTTTTGATTCAATGATTATATATTGTTGCAAGCCATAATATTTGTGTTCTTGCTGAAGAAAATAACCCCTTTGCTGCATCGATGCTAATATTTTTAATTTAATTGAATAAATGTTGTCAGATACATTTTTTTTACTACAGTTTAAATAAATAACGTTTCCTTCTTCATTTATGTACTCTCGATCTAAAAATCCAAGTATGCTTTCTTTATTTTCTCTAATAAACTCTAATAAACCGCTCAGCGTGGGTTTAACGTCAAATTTAATTAAATCTCTCTCGTCAATAGTTACATAATCGTTATTACTTCCGCCTATACCTAACTTAATGGAATGCAAATTAAGGTCTTTCTCTTCTCCAAACACATTCTGGATAGCTTCATTTATGAGAAAGATTTCTTTTTCTAATATTTTAATATCAGCCATTGAACTTTCATATGGCTCAGGATCGCTTAAGAACTTATTTAAGACTGGTGCTTCAGAGGCATCTACCTCAATGTCATAATCCTTCGCAAGATTCTTACGAATAATACAAACTGATCGTTCTCCTTTCTTATACATGGATAGGGAGGTACTATCATTTACAACAGCTCTAAATCCATCGCTCCCCTTGTTTTCAGTACTGTCTGATCTTATTCTTCTTCGACGCATCTCAATCAATTGTGTTTTTAAATTACCTTGTCCTTTTATTTAAAATAAAAAGTTTCATTCTTAAATTATTATCTAAAATTTAATATAAGTTTATAAAATAAATGACTTAGTTAAATTATTAGTGAATTAATAGTAATTAAAACAAATGAATCATCCATATCAGAACGGAAATAAATAATTTGACTTTTCTTCTTTCGATCTGTTAATAATATGTTAATCCTTTTCGAGATGATAAATTTCTCCTTTTTTTACATATACGATTTTACTGCCAAACGTGTTGCGTACTATGTATTTATCGCCCTGCACTTCCTCCAACTCGATAGAATAAGGTAAGCGCCTTTGAGTCATTATTTCTTTGATAATTTTTTTCTCTTCTTCAGTCATGCTTTTCACTTTTTTTCTTTAACTTATAATATTAACCAACCAAAAAAAAATTTATTCTTTTAAATAAAGAAATTCACAATGAAAAGCTTATGTATAAATTTATTGGATGATTTACCAAGATTATTATCTTAGATACCCTTGTAATCAGAAAATCATGACCGATCTCGAATTGAATAAAGGTAATGAAGAACATCAAACCCGTCTTTATAAGATGCGTTGGATTTCAATACTCCTCATTGGATGTTTATCAATGTTCATGGCAGAAGTTTTTGCAGGCTCTTCTCAGATGTGGTTTATTGATCCTTGGTCTCTGATTGTCACTTATCCACTTTATTTGGCCCATCTCTTATTCTTTTTAAATTTATCAATTAAAACAAGAAGAACTTCTATTCCTCAGTTGTATCTTTGGGGCGTTCTATTTGCATTATATGAGGCCTGGATTACTAAAGTTTTATGGTTTGGATATCCTGGCTCTGAGGGTCCTGTTTTAGCACTTGTCGGAGGTATTGCCGTGTTTGAATTCTCAACATTGGTATTCTTTTGGCATCCAGTTCTTGCATTTGTAATGCCCATCCTGGTTTTTGAATCATTTACTCTTTCACAGGAATCAAATTTGTCTCTTGAGGAAAGAATATTTCCCAGTCATTTACCTTATCTCAAAAAGGATAATAAGAGATTCCTCTATTTTTGTGTCTTTATAATTATACTTGGATCAGCATTTCTTTCTATTAATACCGGATTCAACATTCTTGTGGTAATCATTGCCATAAGTGGGAGCATTGGTCTAATCTTTTTATTTTATTATCTAATAAAGCAAAAAGCTCCTAATTCCTTTTCAATCTACTCTCTAAAGCTAGGAAAAAAAGGTTTAAGCATCGTAGTTATTTATTTAGTAGCTTTATATGTCATTACCTTCATCTTTCTTTTACCGGAGAGGATTCCTTCTTCAATTTTGCCAATTTTAATCATTATCGGATTCTATGGGTTTATCGGGTTAACACTAAAAGTAAGTAAGCCATCCGATGAGATCAAGGGTGAGGAAATTGAGATTAATGAAATATATTCAGCGAATTTCTTTTTCAAGCTCTTTGGACTTCTTTTGGTCTTAGGGATAATTTTTTGCTTAGTACCCATAATAGGTATCTTGGTCGCATTACCGCTATTTATTGGATTATTTTTAATGGGACCCGTATTTTTTGCCATCTTTCTCTATAAAAACTTAAAACAACAAAATTAAGAACCATGCTATTTTTTTTGGTTAAAAAATGGACTCGAAATCTTTTTTATAAATATCCTAACTAATCTTATTAAAAAATTGGTTTTTTTTTATTAAAAGCTAACAAATTTAAATAAACAATCATCTAGATAAAAATAACAAAATCTCAATATAAACTAATTCAAAAAAGTAGTATTTAAGGAAGAAGTATGGCTAAAAATGTCTTGGATATTGGTTTCTTCAGCTGCATGTATTCCCAAACGAATGGTACTGCCCATGCAGTGAGGTTTCTCTCTGAAGAGATTGCCAAGCTTGGGCATAATGTACACGTTTATGCCCCAAAAATACAAAATGGGTACAAAACGCCAAAACATTTACATTTTCACGACCTCGGTGGCGGTACGGTTTCTTCCAAGACGGGATTTGCTGTATGCGTTCCCATTCATAAAACATTTTTCTGTAAAGAAAGGCAACTCGATCTAGCCCATATTCATACACATGCCACTGTTGGAGTAATGGGCATTAACTGGGCTAAATATCTCGGCATTCCCATGGTTGGGACTCATAATAGTCCAATGCAATTCTATGCTGCACAATATGTTCCAATTATTGGAAAATTTTTAACTAAATTCAATTTAGCATGGATTTATGAGCGTCATATTTTAAAAAAATATGATTTAGTAGCAGTAGCTACCAAATCTAAAAAGGACTTATTATTAGAGCACAAATTCATGGAACCGATAATTACAATTTCCAATGGAGTACATGATTTATATTTTCAGGATCTGAAACAAAACGGCATTCGAGATAAATACGGTTTAGGAGATAAAAAAGTTCTTTTATATGCTTCTCGTCTTTCACCAGAAAAGCACATGTTAAGTGTTATTAGTAAGTTTAAACAAGTAAAAAGAAAGGTTCCCGATGCACATCTATTAATTGTTGGCAGCGATGGTCCATCCACGGAATCGGTGAAAGCATTATCTAAAAAATATGATTATGTGAGTTATGCTGGAAAAGTTCCGTTTAATGACTTACTAAAATTGTTTAATGCTGCAGACCTCACGTGTCTATGGTCTTGGATTGAAGCAGAAGGATTGGTATTAATTGAGGCGATGGCACAAGGTACTCCCAATATCGGCGCTAATGGATATGGTATACAAGACGTAATAAAGCATGGACAGACAGGGTATTTGGCAAATAATTTAAATGAATTTTCTGAGTATACCATTAAATTACTAAAAGATGATGATCTAAGGGCAGAATTCGGGAAAAATGCTAAAAAACGCGCTCAGAATTATAAAATTAGTCATATAGCTAAAGCTTGGGTAGAGTTATATAAACTCACCATTAATGAATTGTATCCCCTTGGATATTATGGTGTGGCGAGAAAAAAGAGGGTTGAATTAGTCAAGGAATTCATTCATCATTTGCCAAATGTTGACTTCTAACCTCACAATTCTTTCCGTTTAATCCGAGCTCCTTATTCAGATTTTTAACCTTAAGTTTGAATATTCATGTCAAAAAGACATTGAATCGATTTTTGAATCACAAATTTACTTATTAACTTTTCTTAGGAAAGATCTTTTAATTCATTATTTTATTATTTTTAAGTCATTATTAATATAATTAATAAAAACACAAGTTTTCTTTTTATCATAAAAATCATGTCTGAAATACCCAAAGATAATGAACATGCACAAGACCAGCACAAAGAACTAAAACACGTCTTGGAAGGTACAGAATCTTCAGAAACGGTTGAAAAGGACTTCATTCCTCATTTCTTTCCCACATATAGAATATCTCGCAAGTTATATCCTTTACCTATCATAATCGTGGTGATATGTGCCGGATTATTGGCATATTTTACCTATGTTTTAGCAGGTATTCAAGTGGAAGGTGGGTACGTATCAGAGTCGGAGTATGGTTTTACTGCGGGC
>SDNN01000117.1 GCA_004524425.1 Promethearchaeota archaeon | reverse complement strand
TTTTGACTTTCATCGTCATGGGGGTATTTCGTAGCGATATCAAACACCTTCCAAGCATAATCATCATCAACAATATTCTTAGAAGAAATTAATAATTGCGTGAGATTTGGTAATAATCTTTTTTCCGTGAGTGAAAGATTTCTTGTATATTGAAAGAGCGTTTTTAATTTGTGGAGATCAACAAATTCTTTAAATTCTTCCTCATAGAGATATTTAGATTTTAAAAGAATTTTTCTCACGTTATCTTTTTTACTATATGAATCTAAAATTTTGAAAAGCTCATCAGGAGTGTCAATAATATCCAATTTGGTTTTAGAATATCTCTTTCTGAATTTAAGCCATTTATGGGTATTATATGGTAATTCTCGCAAAAGAAATCTCGCATCAGAACTTTTAATATTATAAATCTTAACAAATTCATGTGGAATTAGGTTAAAATCCACATTTTCAATTTTCTCCGGATTTTCTAAGAAATAGCGTATATTTTCCCAATGTCCCATTCCAACAACGAACAAGATACGATTATAGAGGGGCATCATTCGATGGAGATGGCTTGCCATGTACTTTTCTCTTAAAATATCTTTTTGGAAGGAAGCTTCCTCTTCATTTAGTTGATCAATATCTTGGTTCTGAATAAAATCCTCTAAATTAATTTTATCCCTTAATTTATTCTTTTTCTTCCAAAAATCTTCCTCAAAATATTCAGATACTTTTTCATAAAACAATTTTAAACCAAGTTTATTAATGGAATAATCATCGGGGAGCTTAAAAGCAGGTGGCATGTAGTCTTTTACCGATAAATCAATGAATTCAATCGGGATCTCATAATCGAGCCCGGTGCGTGTGGCTTCTATTATGGAATCTCCAGGGTCTATCGGGACAAAATTTAATTTTGTAGGATTTAATGTATCAGCATATGCTATTAATGAAAGATACGGAAGTCTATTTATTCCTTCAATTACCTCGTCTCTGATGTTATCTGGCAACTCAACGCAAATCACATCGGGGAATATCATGAAATAAGCTTTCCTGACAAGCTTAGTAAACTCAAGCCTCGAATGAAATGTAGGAATTATGTAAAGGTTTTTAAATTTAAGATACGGTATGTCATCCATTTTATCTTGGTAATGATTAGAATTATTTTATATCCGTCTAGAAATTAAAATCTAACATTTTTAATAATCTTGAATATAATATAATTTCTTCATTTAAGTCAATTGAAAAAAAAAGAAAAATTGAAAAAAATATTTACTATTAATTGTATCTACTTTTAACTGAGATCAGACCCACAATTAGGACAATATTTTGCTCCTGAAACAGTGGGGCTTCCGCAATTGGGGCAGAAATTTGATGCTGTTGTGGTTACTGGGGCTGCAGGTGTAGGAGCTGGCTGAGATACTGTTGGTTGATACGCTGGTTGAGCTGAAGTTCCAGCCAAATTCTTTGTTGATGCTAATTTAAAGTAACCAAATATCCTTAGAATTTCTCCAATAATGGAAAGTATAATGGTCATGTCAAGAATTGTGGCATATTTACAATATTTAGATCCTTTACTTCCATCAATGCTTATGTTTTGAGGAAATAATTGAGTATTTGTCTCGAAGAAAACCTGCAAGCCACTCCATGCCATGTATCTTAATATGGAACCTATGATTATAAGAGCAATTCCGATAAGTAACATTATCAAAAAAGTTGTGAGATCCCCCCACGTGCTAAAGCTTATTAATACCTGTCCGCCGAATCTAATAATAGTTCCCCAGAGGAATCTAGGCCGAAAATTTAGTAAATCCTGATTTGAAAGAATTTGGCCCGCTCTATTCGCGTTTCCAAGCACTAACAAGAAGTAAATGATTATGATCAGGCTAAAGATAAGAGCAACGAAGCCAACTAGCGGAACGAAAATTCCTACGATACTCAATATGAAATTCAAAAGCGTCAGAATGGCGATCACATATATCCTATTGCCAAAATCTACGAATTCTTTATTTAAATTTCCACTCGACATTTTTTTTCACTTTTTTATGTTTTCAGGTTTTTAAATAATAGTGTAATTTTCTTGTTAAATATATCGTTGGTTAATATAAAATTTTAGGAGACCGATATTCAAGAAAGTAAAATTATTGAAAAAATTCCTTGATCAAATAAGAATAGAAAAGAAGCCGTTAATCATGCTTTCTTTAAAACAAATCATCTTGAAATTCTTCATTTTCATCCATTTTTGCAAATTCTTCATATTCATCGGAGCAATATCTTAAAGCAATAGGCTCTAAAACGTGGAGAATGGCAAATTTAAATTCTTTCTTGTCTAAATGGTTTATATCTTTTTTCTGTAATACCCGATTTTTCATGTAATACCTGATAATGTTGATTCCTTCTCTCACGGTATATGGCTCCTCGTGCAAGTGGGCATTTTGAAGAAAATCCACGCAATATTCTAAGATCTCGTCAGATGTAAACGGAACATTATATGAAAGAATTTTAATCTCATCTGCTCTATTAGGGAACTCAACGGTGATTTTTGGTTGTAATCGTGAAGAAATGTATTCAGGAATTTCATACGTGCTGCTGTCGCTGTTCATGGTGACACACATCCGAAAATCTTCATGCGCATAGATTCTTACCCCCGCGATAATGGAATCTACATATCTTCTTTTATCCATTAATGGAGCAAGCGATGCCCAACTTTTTTCTGACATGCGATTTCCTTCATCTAAGAGACACACGCCTCCTTTTATCATTGCAGATACCAATGAACTTGCAACATAGGCAATCTTGTTACCAGAAGAGATGACCGGACTTATTAACAAATCCTCTGGTCTGGTATCCATGGTACATTGAAAAATATATACTGGTTTATTCAATTTCTTTCCGGTTGCATATGCTAAAGTGGTTTTACCAACACCAGGTTTTCCTAGTATTCTAGGATTTAGCGGAAGATCATCTTCATCAACAAGCAACCATGCCGCTTTCAATTCATTAATTACTTCCTCATTTCCTACCCACTCCATGTCAATCTCAGCAGGTTCAGAAAGTAAAAGATCCACTCCAGAAATAGTTATTTTTTCAGCCATGTGCTCACTTAGTTCTAATTCAAGATCTATTTTTATTTAAATAATATAAAACCATGATAATATAATTTTTCTTTCTATTGAAAACTTGAATTGATCTTCTCTAATAGCAGCTATTAACATTTTTTCAAATTAAATTTGAAAATATAAAAGTTTAATAATTACATAAAAACCGAAAAAACCGATTAATATTAATGCCTCCCATTTTTTAAGAGTTTTTTCTGTCCATAAAAAGATATAGGCCAAACTAACTGCGATGAGAAGCATGGGGAGATCAAAAAAAAGTATCACGGGTGCGACACTAAATTCTGAAATAATAGCCCCTGATCCCGTGGCTAAAAGCATATCGCAAATATTTGATCCTAAAATATCTCCTACCGCAATTCCTTCCGATCTTCTACGTAATGCGGTTAAGTCTGCGGTTAGTTCAGGTAAACTCGTGCCCAGTCCAACAATTAATATTCCAATCACATTTGGAGGAATTCTTAACTCAACCGCCAGTTCAATTGCAGCGAGAACGGTAATTTCTGCGGCCACGAGTAAAATAACAAGACCAAGAAGGAAAATTCCAATGTCTTGTTTTAACGTCGATTCTTTAAGTATTTTTTCCATGGGTTCGAAATAGTCTTGTTCTAATTCTTCTTTTATATAAAATTCTTCACCTTCTTTTTTTCGTTCGATTCTTCTTTCACTTTTTATGATCAATAGCAAATAGATGAAGTATATGATCATCATGATTAGCCCTTCAATGCGATTAATGACTCCATCAATGGAAAAAATGAAAAAGATAAAGAGAGAAATGAATAACATTGAACCTTCCCTCTTTAAAACCCACTTGCTTACAAAAATTGATTGACTTAATCCTAAAATACCTAATATGAGAGTAATTTGTATCATGAAAGATCCAACCTTGTTTCCAATTACAATTCCATCAATATTCGTAGCAATCCCCGACAGTTTATCAAGCCCTCCTATAACACTAACCGCGATTTCCGGCAAGCTGGTTCCAATTGCTAGAATTGTCAATCCAACCATTAGGTGACTCATTCCAAGGTGATTTGCGATATCTTCTAATCCAATAATTACTAATTTAGAACCAAAATAGAGTCCAATAAAGCCTAATGAAAGAAACATGATAATATAGCTCAACATGGCCATTCTACACTCCTATTAATAACTAATGAATTAAACTAATAGTTTTTTGTTAGACTAACTATCCCATTCTCTAATTGTATTTGATTTGGATTTTATGAGGCATAGTTCATATTTTTTCAAATTATATAAAGTTTGACTTTGATGTTTTTTAGATCGAAATAGAATGTCTGTAATGCTAGCATGAAAAATTATAATTTGAAACAACTATAAAAAGCAGAAATTGACGACTTATATAAGATAAGTATTCATTCAAAATAAGAAAATGTCTGAAGATAAACTCCCTTGCTACATGATGAAACTAGTATTACTTGGAGACCCGGCAGTTGGAAAAACTTCATTGATTAATCAGTATGTGGATCACGCCTTTGAACGTGATTATTCACCCACATTGGGAGTCAATATAATTACCAAAGAGATTGAACTGCAAAAAGTAAGGGGGTCAGCAAAATTGATTATATGGGATATCGCTGGTCAGAACAAGTATGATTTCTCTCGTAAAATGTTTTTTCAAGGATGCGTGGGGGCTTTATTAGTCTATGATATCACAAGAAATTCTTCTTTTAAGAATATCGAAGAAAAATGGCTAAAAGATTTTTACCAATTTGGCGAAAAAAATTCAGCTTACCTTTTAATTGGAAATAAAATTGACTTGAAAGATTTAAAAACCGTTAAGACAGAACAAGGGCTTGAATTATCAAGGAGAATAAAGGCATGTGATTTTATCGAAACTAGTGCTAAAACAGGAAAAAACGTGAATAATGCTTTTAAAAACTTAATTTATAAAATTTTGTCAGAACATTGGAAAGTCATTTGAAATGACGAAATAAAGATGGAAAAATAGTGAAAAAATTACGACAAGGAGCTTTTTTTAGTACTATACCATTCTTCTAATTCCCAACCATGAGCTAGCTTTCCCACTATTAACTCTCCATTTGCATCATGCTCTATTTTTTTGAATAAATCATCACAAACATCCTTGTTATCCTGAGCTATATTATTGTTCCACTCGGGATCTTTTGATAAATCGAATAACTTCTGATCTTCTTGATCATTCGAGCTGATTAACGCATAATTATCATCTTTATAGAGGGTATAAATACCAAATCCACAAGTTATGTAATCCCGTTCGCTTAAAAGTTGGTCTTTCTGGTCTAAAAATATAGATAAGTCAATTCCTTCAAGCGCATCTGGTATCTCCTTTTCGATAAAACCAAAAAATGTCGGTAGAATATCATGATGATACACATATGTATTTTTGACTCTTTTTGGACCTTTCAGCCCCCCTGGTGGTTTTATCATTAGTGGAATATCAACTAATTCAGGATATAGAAACATTGGAATTTTTCCTGTAGCATCATGCTCCCCGATGCTGTGACCATGATCACTTGTTAAAATTATGAGCGAATCATCATAGAGCTCAAGCTGCTTTAACTCATTTATGAAATGACCAAACCACCGGTCACACATGGAAACTTCTCCTGCATATGATGCCCTCATGTATTTTAACTCACCATCAAGAAGATAATCGATATCTTGCCGATAAGCGGGTGTTATGATTTTTCTTCCTTTATAATTTTTATCAACATAAAGATTAAGGTATTTTAGTGGAGGATCCCAGGGCTCATGAGGATCAAATTCATCTATGAAACAAAATGTATTCTTCACATAAATCGTATCTCTTACAAATTCAAGTGCAGTATTGATTGTTTTAGCCGGAAAATAATCTTCTTCATTTTTTCTATCCTGGACGTTATTGAAGTGAGGTCTTAATACGTATTTTTGATAGGTACGAGCAGCGGGATCCTTACTCACTGAATGCTCCTTTATTTTTTTCTTCAGCTCAGATTGTCCGGCTCTATATCTTGCTCTAAGTTTGTCATTTTCATGCCCTCTAATGAAATTCCATTGATCATATCCTAAATGAAAATTCATGTAAGGTTTAAAATGATGGTAAGCACTAGTAATAAAGGCTGTGGTAAACGCCTCCGATCTTAAATATTCCGACATGTGAATATGTTGAGGGGGTATGGGATACCACCCTGGAGTTTTCACGGGGTCATCAGTTCTTAATTCTGGCTTCTTATGGGTGAAAGGAAAGGTTCTTATGCCAGTATGTATTGCTCTGCGTGCCGGAATGGTAGGTAATGATTCAGCATATGCCTTATCAAACACAATTGCATCTTTAGCGAAATCATCAAAATGAGGCGTTCTAATCCATTCATTTCCATACGTTTTTCCCGCATGGTCCTTTCTTAGAGTATCGAAGAGGATTAAAAAGATCTTCATAATTAGAGTAATTTCTGATTTCTTTTAAAAATATGTGTTGTTTCAATCCATAGATATTAGATCTTGAAATAAAATTACTTGTTGTCCAAATCTAACATTTAATCAAGTGAATTTGTTTGGTTTAAATAATTATACGCCCCATAATTGGATAGTTATTTGGCTCATCAGTAGAAATCAATTTTTAATCTAGAAAGTTGTTCATCTTGAAGTAACAACAAAATTGTCCAAAAATAAATATAAAAAAGATTAATTAATTCATTAATTATAAAAACATCAGAAAATAAGATTTTTGTAAGCTTTATCTCTAATAATAATTTATTAACAATAAAACAAAAAGAGTAATCTCATGAAGAGTATAGAAACATCAGTAGGAAGAGTGATAATAGCCAAAATTGAGCCTAATGAAGATCTGATTGAGTCGATAACGGAAATCATATATAAACACAATATAAAATCTGGACTTATAAATGTAATCGGAGCATTTAAAAAAATAACCATAGGTTATTTCGACATGAGTTCAAAAAATTATAATTTCAAGACTTTTGATGAAGAAGTTGAATTGATCTCTTGTATTGGGAATATCTCTTATAAAGATAATGAACCAATAGTTCACCTTCACGTGACTTTGGGGAGAGAGGATTACAACCTCATTGGGGGACATTTGAGTCAGCCAAGTATTATTTCAGTTACGGCTGAGGTTTACATCTATGAAATTAATCAGATACTGAATCGAAGTAACGATCCACGATTTGATTTATCATTATTAGATCTTTAATGAAGGTTTCTAAAAATGGCAAAAGAGGAATTAACTCAATGGACATTCAAGATCCTCCTACTTGGCGATATGGCTGTCGGTAAAACTTCGCTCATAAACCAGTACCTCAAGCATAGTTTTGAAGAAGATTATAAACCAACATTAGGGGTTAACATCATTACCATAGATCTCGAAATTAAAGAGATCGACACGTTAATTAAACTGATCATTTGGGATATTGCGGGACAAGATAAATATGAAAAATTTAGAAGATCATATTACGAAGGGTGTTCTGGAGCATTACTCGTCTATGATCTCACGAGACAACATACTCTTAATAATATTGAAAAAAAATGGTTCAAGGACGTTAAAAATCACGTAACTAAAAAGATAGATTATGTCTTAATAGGCAATAAACTGGATTTAGAAGATTCGCGAGTGATTAATTCCGATGAAGGAAACGACGTAGCAAAAAAAATCAATGCTGTGGATTTTATAGAAACAAGTGCGAAAAACGGAGAAAATGTTGAGGATGCGTTTCTAACGTTAATATATAATATCCTGAATAAATTTGGAATAAAAATCAATATCAACTAAATTTAAAAATAATTTAAAAAACAATAGATTCGAGTCTAAATGATAGGCGATTATAAAGGAGAAGTCAAGAATAAGGTTTTGACTGCTCTATTCCAAGCATATTTAGATGTGTTAGATTATGACGGACTTAAATCTATTTTGAGAGAAGCAGAACTTTTAGAGTTGAAGGATACTAAAGACGCGGACCCAAATAAATCAATAGATTTTTTTTCCTTTAAAAAAATAATTACCGCTCAGAATTGCTTATTATATGGATGTTATAATTTATTGTTTGAAATCGGGAAAAAATTTTCATTTTACTTGTATCCATATGGAAAGGATTTTAAAGAAATTGTAGGAGAACTGAATACACTGATAAAAGCTAACTGGAACATTGAAATTTTAGAAATGAAAACAAGATCAAATTATGATGAAATTAAATCAGTTAAAATCAAAATTGAAAATTGTGTTTTTTGTTTGGAAGTTGGGGTTCCATGTATTTTTATCGTGGGATTTTTAGTTCATAGCTTAAAGAAATCATTGCCCGCAAATAGAAAAATCACATATTCTGGTTTGGAAGATGCTAATGACCCCACTCATGCCACCTTCATATTAAAATTACGATCAAAAAAAAATAAAATAAAACATTAAATATATCATAAGATAATAATTAAATTACAAGCCTAGTAAATGGAAAAATGTCAGAAGAAGTTAAAGAATTTGTCTTTAAAATTGTTGTGTTGGGAGATGCGGCTGTAGGAAAAAATTATCAATAAACGTGATGATTGTCTTTAACAAGCCTCATCAATCAATATATAGAACAAAGTTTTTCAGAAGATTATAAACCAACGCTTGGCGCAAATATCATCCGCAAGGATGTACATGTTGATACTATAAATGCTAATGTAAGACTTATCATGTGGGACTTAGCTGGCCAAGAGAAATATAACGTGATTAGAAGCATGTATTTTCAAGGTTGTGTAGGTGCACTTTTGGTTTATGATGTAACGAGATTTACTACTTTTGAATCTATTAATTCGAAATGGTTAAAAGATTTTAAAAAATATGTTAAGAAGGAAGGAACATACATAGTTATTGGAAACAAAATCGATTTAAAAGATGAACGAGTAGTTTCCACGGAAGA
>SDNN01000011.1 GCA_004524425.1 Promethearchaeota archaeon | reverse complement strand
ATCACTACCTTACAAATTTGGGACTTTGCGGGGGAATCCAGGTTCCGATTCATCCTACCGAGCTACCTTTTAGGAGCATCTGGAGCGATCTTCATGTATGATATTACCAGATATTCTAGTTTTAAAAATTTCAATTCATGGTATGAAGTGTTTTTGGAAGGTTCAAAAAGAAATGAAGCAGAAATTCCTTTATTAATAGTGGGATCTAAACTAGATTTAGAGTATAAAAGAGCAGTATCTCTGGAGGATGCCATGCAACTAACTGATTCTATCAACCATGCGTGCGATTACCTTGAATGCTCTGCCAAGACTGGTGAAAATGTAGATCTCATTTTTCGAAAAATCACTCGAACTATGGACAACATGAACAAGGATTTTTGAAATGGAATTATAATAATAAAAACTTAGTTAATCCTCTATCCATTTTTCTAAAAAATTAATTTTTATTTTAGAAAATATTTTAATATTAGTTTGAAAACTAAACATATATAGAAATAATTCACAATTAGTCATAATAAATAAGGGGGAAATTGTTTAAATAATCTCTAATAAACTATTTCAATGTGAATAGTCATGACATCTGCAAAATTTAAAGTATGCGTATTTGGAGACGGAGGAGTGGGGAAAACTACCCTTGTTCAGAGATTTCTAACAGGTAAATTTTCATCTAACTATTTGGTTACCATAGGCGCTGATTTTTATATAAAAAAAATTAATATTCATGAACATGAGATAACTTTGCAGCTTTGGGATTTCGCGGGCGAGCAAAAATTCCGCTTTTTATTACCTACTTACGCAGCGGGCTCTTCGGGGGGTATTTTCATGTATGATATTACCCGGCGTTCGAGCATTGATAATGTTAAAACTTGGTTAGATGTTTTTGCGAGTAGGTCTTCAACAGATTCACTCGACATTCCTATCATAATGGTGGGAGGAAAATTAGATTTAGAAGAAAAAAGAGTTATATCCAAAGATGAGGCTCAAAAAATTGCTGAGAAAAATGAATTCTACGATTTTATAGAGTGTTCTTCCCGGACGGGAGAAAATGTAGAAAACGTCTTCATGAACATTTCAAAAAAAATGTTGGAAGATGCCAGTTATTTAGCTAAATAACATGAAATCATGCGTGATTTATTAATCTCTTAACATGTTAATTCTTCTATAAAAAATTAATTTAAGGAACAGCTAAATTTAAATCTTCAAATCTGACATCTTAATATAGAAATCAAAAAATAAATATTTTCAAAAGTTATAAATCGTTCTATATTTTAATTTTTTATCTTAAAACTTTTATTTACAGTAAAATTATCAAAAAGAAATGAACACGTTATTTACTATAAACATTCAATCAATAAATTCACTAAGAATGAATCATACTATCACTTAAATAGTGGAAGATCATTATATAATTAATTTAAAAGCATATAGATGGAAATACTCATCTAAATTTAGTAGAAGAAATTAACAAACCATGTAGTTGTCTTTTTTATTTCTAAAAATTGTCAAAAAAGTATTAATAGCATAATAAATGGGCATTTTGTGGGAAAAAATATTGAAAAAGATATTAAAATTATGGCTGATATAAAAAATTTTGTCGAAATTATCAATTTGTATTGAAATGTTTGGCTTTACCTATATTATTTAGATAAAATTGTGGATATTTTCTAATTTATAAAAATTTTCGTGCATCTCATAAAGCAACAAGAAAAATCTTAGATTTAGTCGGTGGTACAATCATTTATAATAATATTTTCAATCTAAGTAATTGTTTTGGTTAGTTTAATGGTGATTAAAAGCTGATAAAATCAACCAAGTAGAGCAGAAAATCATTAAAAATTTTCTAAAGAAAGAACATAACATGTTAAATAGTTAATAATTGTTTTCAAATCTTTAACCATTTAATCACTAAGCGATCTATTTCTTCAACATGGATGTTTTTAATGATAAACTTTGAATCCTTTAAACCAAATTCTGCATGCTTCTTTTGATTTCTATAGACATCTAAGAAAGGCTCAATTTCTGGTTCAGATTTTTCATAAAACTGATAAACTTTTTGTACAGGGATTATTATGTCTTCATTTCCCCTGAGATTGAAAAGAAAGTGAACTAAATTTCTTACTGATTCTCGCTCTTCACTAGGAATAACAGCTACAATAAAACTTTTGGCAATATCTTTTCCAAAAGGATTGATGGTTTTCGCACTTCCAATCCATTGCCGATCTAAAATAAGCTTAGCACTTACCAATAAATCATTTTTCACTTTAAACTCAATATCAATGTGTTCTTGAAATCCGCCTGGTTTTAATTTGATTTTTTTAACAGTCTTAGAAAGCTTTTGTCTTTCAATTTCACGCAAATTAAAAAATTCAAAAAAATCAGATTTTTTTAATTCAGAATAGCTCTTACTCGAAGGCAATGTTACTCTTTTCTTCTTTAATTTGCCTTTAAATGAAATATATTGGTTACAATACTAGTAAAAGATTCTTTCTTTTGAAATTTTCTTATTTGGAAAACATTAATATAGTTAAAGAGCTTAAAGATCTAGAAAACCAATTTTAAATATTCCTCCAAAATGTAGAATATTGTAACTAAAAAAGTGATTTTATCATGGATGTTATAGACAAAATAAACACAATAAGCGCGATTTTATTCTTGCTTACCGGAATACTACATTTATTGATGCCACTCTTTTATCCTATAAGTTTTGAAATTATAGCTTCTTTTATTTATGGAATAATCTATACCAGCTTAGCAATATTAGTCCAAATTAAAAAAGGAAACAAAATTATAGCAATTCTTAGCATTATTTTGCCATTAATTGGTTTAATAGCTGGAATCATCGCATTACTTCCAATAATAGATGCTTATATACTATTTCTTTTCATGCTTGACCCAATCATCATTATATTGCGAATATTTATCTATCGAAGCTCCTAAAAATTAATTCAATTTTTTTTATTCAATAGGATAAAACATGAGAATGTCTTCTGACAACTAAGAAAAGGAATACGAATATAATTCCAATTACAAGAGATATTAAGAGGCTCAATGAGGAAACTAACCATACCAACAAAATTCCAATTCCTATCATGCACATATAAGTATAAAATATGGATAGGTTCTCTTTGTTTTTTTCATATAAAAATAAACATGCTCCAATGATAACCCCTACACAATATCCTATACTTAATAAAGGTTTAAGGCTACTATAATTGAGAATTGCTAATATGAAAGTTCCAAAAAGACCGATAATTAAAAATGGCCAAATATTTTTACTTTCCATCTCATCAAATGCTGTCTTTCTCATGTAATTAAATCCATATCGATATAAAGCCCAAAATACTAATGCATTACTAAAAATTTTGATATAGAAATGTCCTAAAAAGAGATCAATATTTTCTAGAAATGAAAGATCAATATCATAACCAATGAGAATTAAAAATCCGAGGAACCATTTTGGAATGGTGTATTCAAATAAAAAATTGACAGCAGGTATTAACTCTATCCTTAAAGCAGTGATAACTGCTGCTCGAACTGCCCATATAAGAAGAAGTACTACTAAAATATCAAATCCCTTTAGAATTCGTGTTTGGACCAAGGTTCCAAACCTTGAGACCGTAATTTTAAAATAACTTGAAATTGTTGAAATTATAGAAGATCCGATCAACAGATTAATAATTAATGCCCCAAAAAAGAATAACCAAATGATAGGAAAACCAGTAATTTGAGAACTGATGTCAAACATCATAAAGGTCAACAGACCAACAATCGCAATGATACTTGCATACATTAGAGGTAAAAAAAAATGAGCTTTTTCCGTTTTTTGTTTTAGCTCTTTTCTGATCACTTGCATGTGATCCTCTTTTTTTGCAATCGAATCAGCAATTCTCATCCATCTTTTGTAATCCTTTCCAATAGCCTTGAAAGCATAAGCCTTAAATTTATCCGAAGCTTTTTTGGGCGTTATAATATTGTTTTTTAAATTTATTTGTTTCAGATTAGTCAAATCACCAAGAGTGTTGGGAATAAATTCTATCAAATTTTTTTCTAAGTTCAACTCTTCTAGTGAGTGTAAATCTCCGATAAAATGAGGAAGTGCTCTAAATCTATTATTAAATAAATCTAGGTTTTTAAGACGTTTTAAATTTCTAAATGATTGAGGTAATGCCTTTAATTTATGCGAACTTAAATCTAATTTTTCTAAATTAATTAAATCTCCAAAATCTTTTGGTAACTTTATCATATAACCGCTCGGATCAAATGGAGATGTTTCTAAAAATAATTCTGTAAGCTTTGTTAAATGACAAAATGAACTTGGCAAGGAATTCATTGGATTATTTTCTAAGTTTAAGGTCTTTAGATTTTGAAGATTTCCAATAGAATCAGGTAATTTTGTCAAGTGATTGTTCTCTAATTTAAGTTTCTTGAGTGACTTCAAATTCCTTATCGAATCTGGAATCTCTTTTAAATTAGTTAGAGATAGATCTAACTGTTCAAGAGATTTTATTTTAAATATTATTTCTGGAACATCTTCCAATGGATTACATCTTAGGAACAGCTTCTTTAGATATTTAAAATTCTTAAATGAATCGGGTAGTTTTTTGATTCCGCAATTAAAAAGACTGATTTCTGTTATGCTTCCATTTTTCATTCTAAACCCAAATGATGTCTCATCAATGCTTAAAAGATGAGGAAATCCTTTTTTCTTTAATTTAATAAGATCAATTTGCTTTTTAGCATGAGTAAGGGAGCGATCTAAGATAAAGTACTCTAAATCCATCAAAGCTTTTTGTTCAATAGGAATTAAATAATATTTTTCATATTTTCTACCTTCATCTAAGATTTCTACATTCTTGGTCATGTATTCTAGGAGATTTCTTAATTCCATGAGAATTTTACCCACATTATCACCATTTTTAGCTGAAGTCGAAATGTACGTAAAATCACATTGGCTTTTTAAGTTTTTAATGTCTTTCTCATTAATTCCTTCACTTATCAGGAGGTCATTTTTATTTCCAATTATTAATATAGGAATACTCTTAGAAACCGAGCTTTTGATATCTTCGAGCCATTTTTTAATGGTTTTTAATCCACTTTTCTTAGAACTATCTATAACCAATAAAACAGCATTTGCTTGATTATAAAGCATTTTTTTAGTATTTGATATTTGGCTTACTAAACCCCCACTATCCCAGAAACTAAATCTTAAATGAACATCATCAATTTTTAAAGTTTTTTTTGATATGTCTAATCCAATTGTTGGTTCGTGCTTTTCACTAAACTCATTTTTTACTAATCTTCTCACTATAGAGGATTTACCTGACCTGTAATTTCCTATAATTATTACCTTAATTGAAAATTCTTTTTTAATCATTTTTTACTACGTAGCTGCCAAAATTTACGAGTTGAAGTAATATAAAAGAATAATAGTGGTTAAAAAATTAAATCTTTTTAAATCCTAACTAAAGGAACTATTTAATTATAAAAGTAAATTATTGATGGTTGGTAAAAAAAAAGTTGAATTTTGCCTTAAAATTAAGTTTATTAAGAAAGAAGTTAAATTAACCTACAATTTTCGCTAACATTCCGCCTACTTCACTTGAAAATATCATTTAATGAATCCAATACTAAATCTGGCAGTAAATTTCCATCGATTTTATCCTTTAAATTATTTTTAAGCTCCTCGATATGATCATTTGATACAACCCCTGTTAAGACGGCAATTGAATAAATTCCTGCACGATTTCCAGCTAAAATATCAGTCTCCAAGCGATCACCAAAAATACAAGCATTTTTAGCATGAACCTTATTGTTCTTTAAAATTAATTTAATTCCGTAAGAATTTGGTTTTCCAAATATTTTTTTAGGAGATTTTGACGTACAAATCTCAAGTGCACCCACCATGACCCCTGCTCCTGGTAAAAAACCTTTAGCCGCGGGTAATGTTGCATCTGAATTTGTGGCATAGAATTCAGCATTTCCTTCCATAATGCAATTTTGGGCAGTTGTTAGAGCTTTATAATTAAAATTCCTATCTAATCCTACAATTACAAAATCTATTTCATTATAATTCAATGGCTCATTGACTATCTCATGACCTTTCGCTTTTAACTCTTCTCTCAATCCAACTTCTCCAATCACGAAAATTCTCGCATGGCTTTTAACTTTGCTTATTTCTTCTGCCGTAATTGAAGCAGAGGTATAAAAATCATGTATATCACTGAGAATGTTGAAATTCTCTAATCGTTCAACGTACATTTGGCGCGTTGCGGTTGAATTATTCGAATTGTATACTACCCTAATGTTTTGATCTTTGAGCTCCTGAATTATTTTATCAGTATCTTTTATTAATTTTTTACCTCTATATACTACTCCATCTAAATCAAAAATAGCCAGTTTGATGTCTTTTAATTCATCGATTAATTGTCTCATAACTATATTAGATAATAGAATATGTTATTTATTGCTTTAGTTTTCAGATTAACCCCAACCAATGGGTAATCTTAGTAATAAAATAATGAGGTGGATTCCGATGATGATAAAAATGGGATTGGAGATATTATCTGCTATAACTGTCGGAAAAAAATCTAAGAAAAAGAATATGAGCGCAGCAAATATTGCATAAATGGGCCCTAGCAAGATTAGAGCTATTAAAAAACTACTGGACACTCCAGCTGCAAAACCTTCAATCGTTTTTATATCACCCCCTACACATCTTACTTGATGTGTTCCAAAAAGCCTCCCAACTAAAGCAGCAAGAGCATCTGAAAAACAAGCAATTAATATTCCGGTGATAACTACTAAAATATGAACAATACCCACAATATAGAGCATGTATGAAATTATTATTCCAGAAATGAGATATATATGCGGTCCGACTGCATTATATTCTTTAGGCCTAAGCACTTGTTTGGTTAAGAAGTTAAGTATGCTATATTTAGCTCCTAAGATGACTCTTATTAAATCAGGTATGATTGAAAAAACTAAAGCACCTATAAAAGCAAAAATCGTGAGATCTATTACTGCTTGAAAATCATCTTTTTTGTATGGATAATGTTTGGTATCACCCCATAATGATGTATAATACCAACCTATATCATTTATGAATCCTAGGACCATGTTATTTACAATTTGGGCAAAAGGAGGAATAAAAAAGAAACCAAAATACGCAAATAAAAACAGAAATCCTGCTAAATGAAAGCTCTTGCGTACGACCTCCATTTTTATTGAAACACAGTCTTTATAAATATCCTTTTCTGTCATTTTTACCACATAAGATTTTAATGACCATTTTCTCTGCACCATATTCTCTCTCGGCTCTAATTCTTCCTTTTTAGAATAAAGTTGTCTTCCCACGTGTCGGATTATTAATACAAAAGCAACATTAACACCCATTACAATCGCAATCCACCATACCATGAAACCATTATAAGGATAAGGAACATAACCAATAAGAAAATTAAAAAACCCAAATAGTATAAAAAATAAGCCACAAACGAATGTTGAGCTCCCCCCATACCTATTTCTAACACCATAGCTTTTTGAAGCAATAACAAACATGAATATAGCTAAAACAAAAAAGAATGCAGTTAAAGCCGTATCATAAAAACATATTAGAAATTTAATATCTGCTATCGTTATAACCTATTCTCTTTTTTAGTTTAATGGTCAATATTCGTTTTTAACTAATATTAAATTTTTGGAATTAATTTTCCACTGATTAAATCAATTTGATAATAAGGAAAGTAATTGTCAATAAAAGAAAAACATAGCTCTACTCAAATTTGAGTAGGTTAGGATTTATAACGAATTATAACTTAACAATCAAAACTTAATAAATTAATAATAATTTAATTTAAATATTTCAAATAAAAAAAAATAAATAATATCAATTTAAGTTTAAATATAATTAACGCTATAACAAAATTATATCCCAATAAAAATATTCGGAGTAAAAAATATCCATGGAGTCTACACCGGACACACTCGATGAAATTCTTAAAAAACTTCTCACAGCAATTCCAGAAGTAAAAGCAGCAGCCATTGTATCCGTGGAGGGGTTGCCTATCGCCTCAGCATTACCACAAGGTGTTGATGAAACTCGCATAGCTGCCATGACCGCCGCATTATTAAGTCTTGCAGAGAGAGCCGCACTGGAGATGAATAAGGGAGATTTTGAACAAGTTTATGTCAAAGGCTCTTCTGGGTATCTTCTTGTTTTAGCAGCAGGTCAAAATGCAGTTTTGACCGTATCTACCACTTCAGACGTTCGCTTGGGCCTGATCTTTTTAGATTGTAAAAGAACCTGTGAAAAGATCGCAAAGCTTATCTGAATTTATAAATTAAAGCCAATTTTGAAATGCTTAGTGCTTTAAGTTTACAAGATAAAAGCATTCACATCAATTTGGATTAGATGATTCTTTTTAGAAGAAAAAGTAAGGAAATTAATTTCTTTATTCTTTAGTTAATAAAACGCTTTTAGAAAAATATTAATTTTATGCTTCATTTACAACTCCATTCTAGATTCTCTATTATGACTTTTAAATTATTAAATATAAGTGATTTCATTTTGTTTATTAAAACGATGTTAAATTTGAGAGATCTCTGGAGAGTATCCCGGCGGTGATTTAGTGAAAAATGTTTAAGCTAATAACCTTAGAAGGGAAGATTGAGATTCCACCCTTCCTTTTTGGTCAAGAGAAAACCATAAGTGCCCGTATCATTCTTAGTGAAGATTATGAAGGCATAATCACCAAGCAATATGGATTCATCATAGCAATCGTTGATGTCCTTGACGTTGGTCCTGGGATTATTATCCCTGGTAATGCCAACACCTTTCATGAAGTGGAATTTACTATCCTCGCTTTTAAACCTACAGTTTCCGAAATTGTAGAAGGAGATATAGTGGAAATAGTAGATTTTGGCGCATTTATCAGACTTGGTCCGCTCGATGGCTTGGTCCATGTTTCGCAGATCTGCGATGATTACATTTCATATGAAGCAGTAGGCAACAGATTTATTGGAAAGGAGACCGGAAAAATACTTGAAGTTAATGATGTGGTAAGAGCAAGAATCATTGCTGTAAGCTTGGGCACTGGGCGAAGTGGAAAACTGGGATTAACATGTCGCCAGAAATTTCTAGGCAAAAAGGAGTGGATAGATACGGACATAGAAGATTATTATGAAGATGAGGGATCAGAAGAGGAACCTGACAAAAAAGAAAAATAAATAATTTCTAAAAGAGGTGGATATTAATGACCAAAGAAAAGGCTTGTAAGACTTGCCACATTATAACCAAAAATGAAAATGTTTGTCCTAAGTGCAAGACTCACACTTTAAGTGAAGATTACAGTGGCGAAGTAGTGATCCTTAAACCCAAGGATTCAAAAATAGCTGAATATCTTAAAGTTGGAGTACCAGGTAAATATGCACTCCGAGTTCGATAATGCATGTTTTTTAATCATTCCTTATTATAAAAATTTTTTACGAGTATAATGCAGATGGATAATAACTTAAGGATCCCAGAAGATGAGAGGCATAAATTCTCTCAACCATTAGGAAAGTTAATCGCGGGCACCAGAAAAGATACTATTTCTGAAGTGGAGAAGTATTTCAAAAAGTATATAAAAAAAAGACCAAAAATTAATTTTTATTTAGTGGGAGACATAGTTACCAAAGATTTCTTGGCAAACTCATTTCTTAAGTCATTTATTAAATTATGCATTGTCGATGAAAAGACCAAGCGCAGTCGAATAACTATTGAGTTTGAGAGTTTTTTTGAAGAGGTAATTGAATTCGAAAGTCCAGCAGGACACATACCGAAGGAATGCTGGGATGTATTGGAAAAAATCATCCGCTCGGGAAAAAGAACTCTACTTAAAATAATAGAAGGAGAAGAGGATTTATTGGTGCTTCCTTTAGTCTTGAAAATCTCTCTAGAAAAAAATGTGAAAAATTTTGTTTTTTACGGGCAGCCCCCAATAACAGATTCCAAGCACCCTATACCCGAAGGAATCGTAATGGTCAACGTAAATAAAGCCATTCAGAAGGCCGTTCGAAAATATATTGAATTAATGGAAAAAACGTGAATCTTCATGAAGCCTTGTTTATCCATAAAAAATCATTATAAAAGTCAAGCGATCTCTGAAAATTAATTCTCGCCTCTTAAAAAGCAAAATTTTATTTTGAAAGTAAAATTCTTTATTTAAATTAAGTAATTATTGAGATAACTTTTAAGATTCGAGATGTCGTTTGATTTAGAGATTGTTGAAGAAAGAAGGAATCCCCTTATAGATCGATTAGAAGTTAAAGTAAAGGTCAGCCATTTTGGAAAAAGCACTCCTAATCGGCTCGAAATAAAGAAAAAGCTAGCTTCAATGAAAAAAGCTGATGAGAAACTTACTATTGTCAAAAAAATTAAGACAAGCTTTGGCTCATATGAAGATTTAGGAAAAGTATATATTTATGATAATCAGCAAGAGCTTGAATTTTATGAGCCCTTTCATATAAGGGCAAGAAATTTGTCTATGGAAAAAAGAACTGAAATATATAATCTTAAAAGAAAGAATGAAAAATATAAACATCTTTTTAATGAATAAAATAAACCTAGTTTTCATGATTAAAAATGACCGATGTTTCAAAATATTATAAAATTGAAGGAGATAAATTAATTAGAACTCACAGGACTTGTCCTAAATGCGGTCCAGGTTATTTCCTCGCAGATCATTATGATAGATGGTCATGCGGTAAATGTGGTTATACAGTCTTTAAAAGAAAAGGAAAGAAAGGTACTGTTACGGGGGGAACAAGACGCAGATCTCCACGTAGACGTATAAAATCTAAGTGATTTCCATATTCATAAATCTTTTATTCCTTTTCTTGCTCTATTTCGAAATAACTATCCTATTTATCTCATATCCTGCTATTTTTAAGCGATGTGACTATTAGCATGAAAAATAACGTGAAATTTTGCTTGGGAATAGAATCAACCGCTCATACCTTTGGAGTAGGAATTATTGATTTTAAAGGGAAGGTTTATAGTCTCATTAATGATACGTATGTCCCTGAAAAAGGTGGGCTTCATCCTACAATGGTAAGAGAATATCATCTCATGAATTTCATGAACACTATCAAAAACGCTTTAAAAAGCGCAGGCATTTCAATTAAAGATCTAGATGTAATTGCATTTAGTCAGAGTCCAGGTCTGGGCCAAGTGTTAAAGATTGGCGCGTTAATCGCGAGAATGCTTAGTCAAGTTTTAGGAATTCCAATTATCGGTGTAAATCATTGTATAGCTCATATTGAAATAGGCCGTCTAATGTGCAACATAGAGGATCCTCTCACCTTGTACGTTTCAGGGGGAAATACCATCGTAAGCGCATTTGAATCAGGGAAATACCAAATTTTTGGAGAAACTCTTGATGTACCTATAGGAAACATGATAGACTCATTTGCACGTGATGCAGGGCTTGCACATCCAGGAGGCCCTAAAATAGAAAAGCTTGCACTTGAATCTAAAAATTACATTTTATTACCTTACATCGTGAAAGGAATGGATTTATCATTTTCAGGACTCTATACCTCAGCTAAAAGATTGCTTGAGTCAGAAAATTTTGGAACACAATACACCCTTGAAGATATTGCTTTTTCTATCCAAGAAACTTGTTTTGCAATGTTAACAGAAGTAACTGAAAGAGCCCTAGCTCACACTGGTAAAAAAGAAGTGTTATTAACAGGAGGAGTTGCAGCAAATAAAAGATTGCAACAAATGATTAAATATATTAGTGATGAACACGATGCTAGATTTGCGGCAGTTCCCTTAAGATTTGCCGGAGACAATGGAGCAATGATCGCATGGACAGGAATTTTAAGATATAAAGCAGAAGGAGCCCATGATTTGTCCCAAACTTTTATAAAACCTAAAGAAAGAATGGATCATATTACCATTCCATGGAGGGCTTCATGAAAAAATGAGTGATAAAATCATTAAAGAATCAGTATTGCAAAAAGGGGCAGAAGCGTGCCTGTATTTTGGTCATTGGTTTGGTAAAGATGTTATTTTTAAACATCGACTGCCTAAGAAATATAGAATTGAAGAACTTGATCAACAAATTAGGATAGCCAGAACCTTAAATGAGGCTAGAGCACTGATTAAAGTCAAGAATTATGGATTAAATGTTCCTCAAGTCTTTGATATTGATTTACATGATGCAACCATAGTAATGAAATATATTCCAGGTAAGAAATTAAAAGACATTTTATATAATTTGGATGATCAAAAAAAAATATACTTCTTCAAAACATTAGGTGCCTATATAGCACTCTTGCATCAAAACGGCCACGTACATGGTGATATTACAACTAGCAACTTGATTGTGACTGATGATGAAGAACTCTTTCTAATTGATTTTGGTCTTCATGAATATTCGGATTCAATAGAAGATAAAAGTGTAGATTTGCACTTACTAAAAAGAGTGTTGATTTCTTCCCATGGAAAGAATTTTGAAATTTGCTTCAATGCATTTCTCGATGGATATCAAAGTTCATATTCAAAAAATGACATGCAGGATTGTAAATCAATTATCAAGAACATCGCGGTAATTGAAACAAGGGGGAGATATGTAAAAAAGGAAGAGAGACGATGATTTACCAGTTTTAATAAGCATTAAGTAGATATAAACTCAAGATAATAGTAATTCTTATTAAGGATTTAATAAATCCTCCATATGGCGTTTAGATCAGGTTAAATGCCTTTAAAAAACCTAATTTCAAGATATAATAAAAATTTTTTAATATGCTTATAAGTTTGGAAATAGATCGTTCAGTAATGTACAAATAAGGTCAAAACTGATATGTACTACTTTAAATATCGCATAGATTTAATAATAAATTCCACTTAATATTATTATATTATATCTAAAAATAAAAGAATATATTGAAGGGCATTCTGCCAATTTATCCATTCAAGTAATCTCCCTTTAATAATTTCCTTTTGAGAATAAATCAAATGGAGCATTTGCAATGAAAAAGAAGGAAAAGAAGCCTCCCATGAGAAATATCACTATTAACTTGCCCACAACATATGATAAGAAAATCCAGGAATTAATTAAAAAAAAAATTATCGCGTCTAGATCTGAAGCAATAAGAACCGCACTTAGAGAATTTTTACATAATGAATATAATTATAATTTGGATTTACTGGGTTTCTTTGATGAAGATGAAAAATGAGTTATTTTTTTAAATCCTCATTTCTTCTATCTTTTTTTTCTAATTCTCAACAAGTCTAAAAACTTGCAAGCTCTTATATTACTAATAACTGACATTAATTAAAAAAGAGAAATTTAAAATTAAACTTGGGTTAATTATCTTTTAATCTTTCGTGCTTCTCTTTCAACTTCTCTTAGGACGATTATATCTCCCATTCTTATGGGACCTTTTATGTTTCGGGTAAGAATTCTATGTTTATCTGAACCTTCTAATATGCGAACCTTTATTTGAGTAATTTCTCCTGTGAGGCCTGTCCTTCCCACAATATCTATAACCTGGGCCGGAATAGATTGGTCTTGAATGTCAATACCCTTGCCTTTTTCTATTTTAACCAAAATTTCCTCACCTAACTTACTTTTTTAATTCTTCAAGCTTCTTCTTGATATCATCCAATACTTTCTCGTTGCCTGATCCTAAATCTTCCACGGCGATCGCCGAAGAGGAGACGTTAATTTTAACTGCTTTTCCTAGCGCTTTTTTTCCAGACACGTATGCATAGGGTATTTTTTTCTCATCACATAATAAAGGAATGTGATACAGAATTTCGGGAGGAGATACATCTTCTGCCATTACCACGAGCTTGGCAAGGCCTCTTTCAATGCATTTTGTCGTCTCATTCATCCCTATTCTAATGCGGCTGTCTCTAGTATCAGCAATCGTTTTTAACACGCTTAAGATTTGATCTTTTATTTTATCCGGTATTTTAAATTTTACATAAGACATTTTTTCTCATTCCATATATTTTTTTCAAATATATTGTCATTAATCATCGAGTTTTAATGAGAAAATAAAGAAACAATGTAAAATAAAATTTTGCTTTTTAAAGTCCAAAACCTAAAAACTTTTTTAGCATGATTCCTTCCTTAGCTTATGATTATACCTATTCGCTGTTTTTCGTGCGGCAAGCTCATCGCCCATATATATGAGCCTTATTTAGAAATGATTGAAAAAGGAGAAAGTTCAGAGGAAGCATTTAAAAAATTGGGCATCGAACGATTTTGCTGCAAGCGGATGATAGTTGCGCATGTAGACTTGATAGATGACTTGCTCAAATTCCCACGCTTACAATAAAAGCACGCTAATTTATTATAAAGAATTTAGAAAAAGATTTTATTCCTTTCCATAATAAGAGGTCCAACGAGTTTTTCGGGGATTTTTTTTATACTTGAGCATTGCTTTCCTGCATTTATTGGTACAAAAGTTCAGTATGGTCCCGTCTTTTCTCACAAACATGATGCCCCTACCAATGGGGATATCATATCCGCAGAATGAACATTTCTTTACCTTTACCATGGAAAAAACCTACTTATTCATTTATTATTCTAATTTAGTTTCTTTATTCCCCTTCTTTCGTTTTAAAAAGTTCTGATTCTCCATATTTTATTATTTTTAGATTAATCAAGTTCATGTCTGATGTGATTTCGTTTCCTCTCACTGTTTTTCTTTTTTTTTGCCCCTTGCGTAATGGTTTGTATCCTACCCCTTTTTTCGAGACGAAGATCTTTTTCTTGACCGGCCCATGAACATCCTTACGCATTGGAAAGCCTGATGCATCGCTTCCACCAGTAATCTGAAATTCATAATTTGGAAAACCAATCAATCCTCCTTTAATTGTATCACCAATCTTCATGCCATCAAATCGGAATTTAGACTCGTCAATCTGAATTAATTTAGTTAATCCCTTACCGGGACCTGAATTTCCACCAGATATATTTAACTTGTATACTCTTTTCTCAGAACTCATTTTTATCAAATATTCAAAAGGAAAATTGTAGTAAAAAATGTGTGAAAACTTAAATATTTTATTGATTTTAGGTATTTTAGAATTCCTAATCTATAATTAGAAAAACACGCAATATTTAAAATATAAAAAATCAAAAAGATAGTTACCTATTAAAGACATATAATTAGAATTAATAATCCTCATGCAAATCTTTGAAGTATTGGAACTAAAAGAATTTCCTTACATGACCACTAAAGAAGTACATGAAGGAAATACGGTAAAAGATGTTCTTAATAGTCATAATGAAGAGAATGTCTTTTTACTCGTGGATCATGATTTAAATAGAATTTGGACCTGGAATGGATCGAAGAGCTCCTTTAAATTACAGATCTATGGTGGAATTTTAGCGAGAAAATTAAGACAACAGCTCCGCTTGTTTTATCGTGTATATTCTCTAAACATTTTTTCTATTGAAGACCCAAAATATCAAGAAATATTGGATAAGGATTTAGGAGGAGGTAAAGCACAACCTGTTGGAGCTGAGGAATTCGTAAAGAGCAGATATGATACAAACGTGAGATTAGATATCATCGTCTCAACGGACATAAACGTGAAAAAAGCTTTTGATTTCATTGACGAAGTTCCGAAACCTGAAGGTTTTGAACGAAAATTTTTCATAGTTGGAGGAAATATATTTACCGAGGAAGAAAACGTAGAAAGCTTTATTAAAGAAGAAAAAATCGTTAAAAAACCATTAAAATTAGGAATTCTAAACAACGGATTTACCTTTTTCTATGATGATTTATATTCTACCAGGCTCATCATAAATGAACGAAAAATACAAGGACTTGAATTATATACGAAGAAAACTGAGAAATCAAAAGCTCAAGTATTAAATCTGAAGATTCCTATATTCCAAGAAGAAAAATTTTCGAAAAAAGGAGAGATGAAGTCCTTAATCGACGCTTTTGAAATTCCTTCTGAATTACCAGAAACAAAGGAAGAATAAATTTCGATTTAAAAATTTTAATTTTAGATATTAAACTCATATTAAACTTAAATTTTTAAAATTACAACCGTTTCTTTTAATTCTTTATCATTCTCAACTAATTCACGATTTTAACTTTATCAATTTTAATAACAAAATATTACAACAAATTAAATAGAGTGAAATTTTATGTTAATCATGTAATATCTAAAAAATATACAATTTAATATTGACATTATCAGATGAATAATATATGGCTAAAACAGATTATTTTATAGGAGAGTGCCTTATTGGTGAAGCTCCTAACCTTGCTCATGTGGATCTCATAATTGGCTCTAAAGATGGACCCATAGGAGTATCATTTGCAAATGCATTAAGCTCTCCTTCCATGGGGCATGGGGGGCTTTTAGGGTGCATTCGACCGAATCTTTTATCTAAGCCCATAAGCTTAATCGTGCCAAAAGTCACCGTTTCAAAAATGGAAGATGCAAACAAGATATTTGGACCCGCTCAAGCAGCTGTTGCAAAAGGTATTGCTGATGCTGTGGAGGAAGGTCTCATTCCAATGAATAAATTAGACGATTGGGTCATCATTGCCAGCGTATTCATACATCCTGAGGCTTCCGATTATAGAAAAATCTATCAATATAATTATGGTGCTACAAAATTGGCAATTAAAAGAGCACTCCAGCAATATCCGCCCATAGAAAAAATATTTTACGATAAGGACAGAGCAAAGCATCCAGTAGCAGGAATTCGAGTGCCGAGATTATGGCGGCCTCCATATTTACAAATCGCGTTAGATCATCCATCTGTGGAACACCAGATAAAAGTCGTGAAGCAATTACCTAAAAGTGATAGAATCATTTTAGAAGTGGGCACGCCTTTTCTTAAAAAGTACGGTGTGGAATCGATTAAGAAAATCAGGGAAGTTGCCCCAGAAAAATTCATTGTAGCTGATCTAAAAACACTTGACGTGGGAAAGCTGGAAGTGGATTTTGCGTTCGATGCCAGCTCAGATGCTGTAGTTGCAAGTGGTTTAGCCTCACCATCTTCTTTGGATAAATTTGTGATGGAAGCGCAACGATTAGGGATCTATGCATTTATCGATACCATGGAAGTGCCTGATCCTATCGAAAAATTAAGTCAATTAAAGCAAACTCCTGATGTCGTCATACTACATCGTGCAATTGACGTTGAGCAAGATATCGAAACAAAATCTCCCGATGCCCAACAAAAACAAAGGTGGAGTTCCGTACAAAAGATTAAAGAACTTTTTAAGAACCAAAAATTAGCATCAGGGAGAGATCGAGTATTAGTCGCCGTTGCTGGTGGCATTGAACCATCCACGGCTAAATATGCACTCGAGATGGGTGCGGATATTTTGATTGTTGGGAGATTCATAACTTCATCGAAAGATATCAAAAATTCCACAAGAAGATTCTTGAACATGTTGCCTGGATACTCAGATATTAATTTAAAAAGAATTCACAGCGAAGACGATGATAGCAGCATAAAAAAAGCCACGTGGGATTAATTTTTTTTTTAAATCTACTTTTATGCAATCTAATGGCTAAATTATCCATTTTAATTAAGAAATAAAAAGAAAAAAACAAATAAACTTGTTTTAATTAAAGTTTAACGGGCCTACTTGATGCTTGGAAGATAGGTCCGATAAACTGGGAATACAATTTAGCATAAGCTGGGTGATTGCTGACGATACTAATCATTTCGGATTCTTCTGAAGTATAAGGAGCCAAAATGACTTCTTCTGCATCTCTTGTGACCGCAAAATATTCTCCTGGGGATGCCAAATTTCTGAATTGGATGTTTCCTAATTGCAGCATTTTTTTAATGATATCTCCATAAGCTTGCATGTCCCAATGGGAAGTAATCATGAATCTTGCTGCTTTTCTTTGATAAGCAAATTCAGATATGATTTGAAGGATTTCGGGTATTACTACAGGCATTACTATGATAATTGAGGATTTCGTTTTATAAATAGCGTCTCTTGCAGCTGCAATAAGAGAATCCAACCCAATGGTATGCCAGGTGGTGACTTCACTTATTTCAGGAATTGAGCTTGAAGCTTCATGGATATCTTTTAATTTTTCTTCATTAATTTCTGCAAGTTCTGTCGCATCATCGATTGAATTCATGAACTGAAGGGTAAAATCTGCGATGGCGTCTTTTATGTTTTGAATCGTCTCACGCGTGGTATTTGATAAGCTATTTTGTAAATTTCCCGCATTTGATTCATACTTTGATTTGTGGTCTTCGAGCATGTCGATGAGCGTCTGATCCATGTCCGAGGATTCTTGATTCCACAAGTCGATTTCTGAGTCTATGTTTTGAGAGACTTCTTTTTTACCACCATTAATTTTAGAATCAACATTTTTGGTCCAATTTTCATTTTTCGTTTTGATATCAGAATCAAAATTCGTGTATCGCTTGAGGTTGTCTTCCTTATGTCGGTCAATAACCTCATCGTATTGTCGTTTATGTTGCTTTAGAGAGCTTTCCAGAGAATCCTTTAGTTTAATGCTCGTGTCTTGGCAATCTTTTATTCCTGCTTTTAAAGTATTATCAATCTCGCCCGCCATATCTGTTGCTAAAGCTTCAAGTTCCGCACTAATTTCTTCTTGTGCTCTTTTATCTAAATCTTTTGATTCTGCTGCAATTGAATCGTTTTCTTTGGCCATCACATCTGTAATGTCTGATTTAACTTCTTCAACAGTGGACTGCGTATCTTTGATATAAAGATTGCAATCATCCATGTATTTATCTTTAAAGGTTCTTGAAACGCTTGCAACATCTTCTTCGATTACTTTCCATCTATCGACGTATTTTTGTCGTTTAGATTTGAAAAAGAATATTCCTTGATTAGCCATTTCTTCCGAAAAATTGCTGAATTTATTGGCAGTTGTAAGGAGATTTTCTAATAAATTAAGAGCTCTATCCCTATATGAATTTATTTGCTCTCTTAGTTTCATGTGCCTATCATCCATTTTAGAATGGATATCCGACTCTACTCTTCCAGTGGTGCTTTTTATTTGAGTGATGTGTTCATCTAATAATCTTGAAATTCTATTCTTTAAATCATTGATAACTTTATCCATTCTCTCCAGATATTTCTCTAGTATTTGCTCCATTTTTGGTTTGAGTTCATTAGCAATAGTTCTGTGCCTGTCTACATGACCATCCAGATCTTTCTTCAATTCCGTATCTAAATTTTTCACACGTGTTGAGATGTCTTCCAGCAATTCAGAAATTAAAGCATTTAAATCCTCTTTAGCTCTATTAATGGCGGTTTCGTTCTCATCTACGAAGGATTGGGATATTTTTTTTAATTCAGAATTTACGGTATCACAAATACCATGAAGGGAGGCTTCTAATGCTTTGGAAGTTTCTGAAAATCGATTTGTTGCTTTATTTATCCTCTCAGTTTTACTGGAGTTCTTATTATCAGAATCATTGAAGAAAAGTTCGACTTGATTACTAACGGCAGATTCTACCTCACCTATGCTTTTGTTTTGGATTGATTCAAGCTTTTCAAATCTATTGGATTGATCTGCAAGAACATCATCTTTTATTTTTGCTATTTCATTTCTGAATATTCCTGATTCGTTTGTGAAAAGTTCAAAATAAGGTTCCAGTGGGATGTACCTGTCAATGACACCTTCGATTTTTTTTAGAAACTTTTTCTCTACTAACATGTTTGTAATTTCTTCTACTCTAGCATATTCTATCTCGCCCTCATCGAAAGATAAATAAGCTTCTGACAACGTGGCACGTGGAGTTCTTAAATACATTAAATAAACTTTTATATCTTCTTCCGTTAATCCATACCTAGTGAAAACTTCTTTAGTGAATTCTTTTAATGACATTGTATTTTTGCTCCAAGATTTATTTTAAAATTTATCTATTATCTAAATAAAAATAAATTTCATTAGATTTAAGATATTATTAGTTTAGTTCAAAACTGTTAATTAATATTTTTATATTGATTTTGATTTTTAAAACTTTACTTATACTAAAAGATACGATTCTTTATTTTTTTTGTTATTTCAAACCTCTTCCAAATTTCCTTTAATTTGAACCTTTTGAAAAACAATAATCGCGAAGATGATAAATAATGTGCCCATGCCCGATAATATCACACCATAACTAATTGATGCTGTGGGGCCGAAAATCTCAAATGCAAATGATATTATTAACATGGCTGTCCCTGAGGCAAGACATCCTACCATTGTAAATGCTCCAGAATAAGATCCGCTTAATGATCTTCCCGCTTCAATTTCAGCTGCGTCAACGATATCACTTAATATGGCGAATGGAAAGACCATTGTTCCAACCAAAGTGCATAAAGTAAAGGAAATTAATATGCTGCCTAAAATAAATAGAGTTAAATGATCCATGGGAAAAATCAATATGATTAGTGAAGAAAAAGCAATACCCGCTAAAAAAAGACAAATAGTCATCGTTTTTTTCAAACCGTGTTTTTTAGAAAGAGCTTGCCATAACCCAAATGAAAGTATTGCGGACACAAATGCAATACCAATTAAAATAATAAATTCTATACCTCTCAGGTCAAGCACGAATGTTGCCATTAATAAAACCAAATATTGTAAAGCCACGAAAGGAATCCAAAAAAGAAAAAATGATGCAAGAAATCTTCTATTATTTTTATCTTTAAAAGGATCCATTAATCTAAACCTAAATTCTTTCATTAAAGCGCTATCACTCCTTTCTATCGAAGGTTCTTTAATAAAAATTAACATGATAATTAATAGTACTAAAAACATGAAAGATACTAATAATGACCCCATCAAAATCTGAGAATAAATAAATTTACCTAATGAGGATTCATTATAATATAAATCTGGATCTTCTCTTGAAAGGTTCTGAGTTGCATTACCCATCAATGCGAATGGAATAAATGTACCGATTATTATGCCTAGCACAATTAAAATAAGACCAATCATGGAGATTTTTACCCTGTTTTGTTCATCCGTGCTTAATTCAGGTAACAGCCCATAAATTGAAGATTGAGTGCCAGCACACATCGAGCGAAATACAAATGAAAAAAAAGTAAGCCAGATTATTAATGGAACGTAAATTTGACCATAATCAGTATTAGGAATTGGGGGAAACCATAAAAAAATAAAAGATATGGCTAACAGCGGACCTGTGATAATTAAAACCTTTTTCTTCCCGATTTTATCTGCTATTACTCCCCACACAATACACATGAAAGCGTAAAAATATAAGGAGGCTGAATATATGGTCCCTGCAATAATGGGAGGTTGTCCCATGACATTGATATAAAATAAAAGGGTGAAATTAACGGAAACGGCAAATATAGCTTGTAAGCCAGCATTTGGCAGTCCATAGATTATAGCCTCTCTAGTCGATAATATTCTCAACTCTTTTTGCTTTCTTTCTCCCAAATTTATTGAATTACTCATTTTATCATTGTAAAATTTCTATAGGAATAAAATTATTAATACAATTAATTTTAAAAATAATTTTATTATCTTCCATGAGAATTATAAGAGATATGCATTGCGTTTTAGAGCTTTTTAGTCATAAAATTATGCCTAATGGGTAAAAATGCACTAATATGGGGAAAAATGTTCCTTAATCCTTTTTATATCGATTTAATATCATCATATTAAACCGTTTAGGTGCAAATTTATGATAAAAAAGAGTAAAATTGTTACTGGAGTTTTTATTTCCTTAATGTTGATTTCCATGTTTTCCAGTTTAAACACGCAATCAGTTGTCGCTAAAAGTGATGATGAAAAAATTAATATAGATGATGGCGATCACGTACAAGAACAACTAAAATCACAAGAGCGGATCAGATTCCGATTCAGAGAAAGAACTAGAATAACTGTTGAATCAAATAAAAGAACAAATGTTTCTATCGACTGTGATGCTAAGAGAATTGGCGAAAAGGATTTTGAATTGATAGTTGAATCTGATGACGAACTCAATCTCACGATGAAATGCAAGGAGGAACAATATCAAAAAGGACTTCGCAAAGGAAATACTTTTGAAGTAAGAAATCGTAATCGTGTGAGATATCAAGAAGGTTTTGTTGTTGACATAGATTCTTCTGAAGATGATATTGAAGCAAAGCTAAGAATAGAAGAAAACGAAGAGAATAGAGGAGGTTCATGGGCATACTATGATGAAGATGATGAAGAATGGGTCACTGTAAAAACAGAATCTAAAAACGGATATTTAGAATGCAAAACTGATCACTTTTCAACATGGACTATCCTAGTGCCAGAAGTCGATATAACAATGTTAATTTTAATTGGAAGTGGAATCGGTGCAATCATCTTACTAGCGGTTGCTTTTATTTATATGAAAAAGAGGAAATAAAGAAATAATATTCAATTTTTTTTTATTCATTACAATTATTTTATTCATAATACTGAAAAATGATTAAAAACTGATGTTGTTTACCCTAAAAAAAATAAAGAGAAGGACATTCATTAGTATAATTCTTTTAATCTTAATCATTTTTGAGTTATATTCATTTTCTTATTTTGGATTAGCTAAAAAAGATAGATATGTTTCTGGCTATTCTAAAAAGGCAACAATCAAAGCAGGTGAAACTATAGCATTTAAATTTTCAAATAATTTACAATTCGAAATAAAAACTGGAACGGAAGCTGAATTGAATATTGATTATAATGAAAATTTAAAAGATCGCCAAATATCCGTAGATATCGATAATGAAAATCTAATATCTCTTAATGTAAGAGTTAGGAGAAGTTTAGATGATTTTGGAGTATCTGACAAGCCTTCTAATCCAAAGAAAGGAAATCTTGAATTACAATATAATTATTACTGCATATATAGAATCCAATCTAATGAGACTATTGATAAAGTAAAGTTTGAATTCGATAAAGATTCAAAATTCAACCTAGATCCCTTAAAAGAATATTCAATTGCGGTTTATGAAGAGGATGAAGAATCATGGAAATTATTAAATACTGAAGAAGTTTCTGATGATTCTAATGTTTATCTGCTAGCCTCCATGGAAGACATCGAACCAAATACGGATTATTATATTACCATATATGAAATCGGATATTTGCCTCATGTGATAATTTTTACATCGATAATTATTGCCGTTGGAATTATTTCACTAGTTATACTAATATCTAAAAAGGATTTTATTCACTATTTAAAAACACGGAGCACCTATATTCAGAAAGGGGCTCATCGGTTAACTTTAGATGAAGTATTAGAAAACGAGAATAGGAATAAAATAATTGATTTAATTTTAGAAGAACCAGGAATACACTTTAATGAACTCTTAAGAAGGACCGAACTTGCTCCTGGTAATTTAGTATGGCATTTAGATATATTAGAAACCTATAAAATTATAGGAAAAAAGAGAATAACTAATTTTGTTGCTTATTTTCCTTATTATCAAAAAAATCCCATATCAAATATTGATTTAAAACTTAGTAAAAGTAAATTGACTTTAGAAATCTTAGAAATGATTGAAGAAGAACCTGGTATCTATAATAATATAATCACCAAAAGAAAAAAAGTAGATCATAAGACTATCCAATATCATATTCATAAATTATTAGATCTCAAACTCATAAATTCCAAAAAAGAGGGAAGAAAAAAGAAACTATATCCTAATTTAGAAGCGGAATATTTTACTGAGAAGAACCACCCGGACTAGAGAAATATATTAAGCTAATTTAAAAATTAAGGAAAAATCATTCTTGTAGTTATCTTTATTTCTTAGAATTACAATAGATCCTAAAAAAAATAAGTAAATTAATCCATCTAAATTGAATTTAAACCTTTCTATTTCAACGATTATTTATATTATAAATCTATTTAAAAGAAAAGACCATAATTTCTGATTTAATCAAGATATATAAATTAGATAAAAATAAATTATTTTAAGAGAATTTAAAATGGATATATATGTTGTATCAGATATCTTCGCCTTGATATTATCAATCGTAGATATTGTCATTTTTGGATTTGTTTATCTAAAGCGTAAGGAACTCGTATGGTGGCTTTTAGCTTTTACATCTTACACGATAGGAGCATTTTTTAATTTAATAAGATTCCTCACCTTAGATCAGACGTTTTATACATTCGCCAGTCTTTTTTTTGCAATCACTGTTTTATTCTTGTTTTTTGCCGTGTTTATGGATTACAGAAATACCTTTCTAAAAGACAAGGGTATTAAAACAAATTCTCAAAAAGTATTTGCAGCTACATTAGCCGTTAGTCCCATTGTTATTGGATTAGAATCAGTAATTTTAGGTTTGCTTGTGATATGTATTATATTACACCTTAGAATATTCTTGAAAAAGAGAACACCATCCTATATTTTATTCCTCATAATCTTGATTGCTTCTTTTTTCACTGTATTAGCTAATATTTTTAACGATTTTGGTGTTGATGGGGCTTTAATTATGACAAAATTAATTTCACTTTTTTTCATAATTTCTTTCATGTTTACGGGGATAATTTCATTGATAGAACTTAGGCTAAATTCATTAACCATCAATCTAAAAGATGTTATAGACTCAGCTTCGGAAGTAAGTATTAATGTATCGAATATCGCTACAGAATTAGCAGCGAGCGCGAATGAAGTAAATGCTTCATCAGAGGAAATATCATCTACGACTCAAGAAATAAATCGAGATGTTCAATCGATTATGGCTTCCACGGATGATATTCGTATCATAATGGAAGCAATAACTCGTATAGCAGAACAAACGAACTTGTTAGCATTAAATGCTAGCATAGAAGCTGCTAGGGCTGGTGAATTTGGTAGGGGATTTGCGGTTGTAGCCGATGAAGTCCGAAAATTGTCCGAAGAATCGAAAATAACCGTCTCTAATTCTAGTGATAAGATCGGTTTAATCATTCGAAAAATAAGTTCAGCTGTGGCAGCAATTGAAGGAATCACCGCTTCTTCCGAGGAACAAACCGCTTCCATGGAAGAGATTTCTGCGACGGCTAACAGACTTGGTCAATTAGCTGATCAACTGAAGAATAGACTAATAGAAGCCGATGAATGATAATTAATTTGTCATTTTTTACAATAAAAATATATGTTTTTTTATTTTCTTTAGAATTTGAATGAGTATCTCTTAGAAACTGAGCAACCAGCGATTGATCTCATTTGCGAATATAATTATCAAAATTAGTGAAGATATTATGAGTATAAAATATATATATCCTCTATGGATAAAACGTCCGGTATATACTTTTTGAGCACGATCTTTAAACTCTCTTGCTTTTGCTTTATAATAAAGTTGCATTCCTTTAGCCGTTAATGTTAAATGTTTTTTTAGAGGTTCTATAACATTACTCTCAATTAGTTTATTAACGTGTTTTTGAGCTATTTCTGGACCTAAATTTGTATAAAAAAAATCAGCAAATCCCCCATAGTACTTTCTTCCTAAATTAAGACCCTTTTTAAAATTACCAATCAGCTCTTCTTTAGTGATTCTTTCTCTTCTGATGCTTCCTAAGATATATCCAGTTAGACGATCATCATAAATGTTATCTGCCAAGACTTTGAACTCTGTAATATCAAAATCCTCTTCTTTTCCAAACAATTCAAGTAAAATCTCAATTCCTTCCTTAAACACGAGAACCGCGATAATTATTCCAATAATGGCATCAACAAAATAAATTCTGAAAATCGCAAAAGTAAGGCCAATTGCCACTCCTGCTGAAAGTTTAATATTTAATTCTGAGTCTTTAGAATCACTCATTAGAGAAATATTACCTGAAATTCTTCCTACTAAACTTTTTAAGAACATCAATGCAGCATTTAGAGCCATTGAAAGAAAGCAAATTAGATATGCTTGAACCGTCGGTGTTATTTGGGTGGGATTTATCAAGTTACTTACTCCTGATATAACCAAAGTTATACCGGTGAACATCATCATCAGAATAATTATAACACTGGCGAGTCTATCTTTATTTAATTTAAATCCTACTATACCAATTATTCCAATTTTAATTAAATCGGTTAAATTCTCATATCCTTCACTTATCATGCCTTGGGATGCTAATTGATGACCAATCATTATTTTCAATAATGCTAATATAATGAGAAAAATAGCCGTCAATATCATTATGGTTTTTTCACTAAACAGTAATTTCATCCAATAAGAAGCGTGTAAGGTGCTGAAATAACTCCATTCCACCAGTGCCTTCCCTTCTGGAGTAAGTGAAATGGTATTCTCAGATTCAAAAAAAATTAAGTTCTTTTTCATGGCGTATTGCAAATACTCCTCAAAGTCTTCTTCTTCAACTACTAATTGTTTTGTTGCTGATATAAAAAATAATCGCATTTGCTCTTTTAACTTGTCAACGGTATTCATGCCATCATAAATCAAGCATAAAAATCCATAAAAAAACCCGTCATGGGGATCATGGCGCTTCGAAGGATAATATTTTTTATTTAAATCTCTTCTCTCAGATTTAGATCCAAACCTCAGATCTTTCCTACTATATTTACTTTTCAAATCTGAAAGGGGCATTAACTATATTAAACTTTCATTTATAAAAGAGATTTACGTTCAATTTAAACGATTAAAAACCTCCAATCTCCATTAAAAAATGAAATAAAAAAGGAAAGAAAAATAAATTCTTATGAGGAGCATGTATTTAATTATTGGTTTTAGAGGTTGCGTATTTTAATAATTTATTCATTACTTCCTTCCCCCGTCTTAATTTATCCTTTTCAGGACAATGTCTGCCTTCTTGATAAAAGAAATACCGCCCGTTTTTTATTTTGTGGTTTTGTTCTAAACACAGACCCTTCCAAGGATCATGACCTCCACACACATATACCAAGGGTGCTTTTAAATCATTGATCATGGATCGTGGTGACCAATCCTTAGCCCTGGCGGCAGGAGGTTCTTCATTAAAAAGTGCAATTGACTCTTCAACGAAATCTTCATGCTTTCGGGTGAAGATTCCATTAGGCTGGGAAGAAATTTCAAAAACGCCTGTTTCTGTACACTGTTGATATCGCCATACTCTCCAAGTATATTTTCCCGTTAGAGCTTCTTTTCTTGATAACGTTATTTTTCCATTAGAAGTAGCGTATTGCCATCCTTCTCCCTCAGCTAATTTCTCGTCGATATCGTGAAGTCTTTCTAACAATTCTTCTGTTCTAAGTTCCATCATTTTTTCGAATGCTGGTTGAACTTTCTTAAGCTCTTCTCTCTGAGCTAATCCATGGCATGCAGCAATTATGAATTCTCTCTCCAACCAATTATCATCAAAAAGTTCATCTGGTTGAAGTTTGTTTATATGTTTAACAATGCCATTATAGAGATTTTCTCCAAAATTGATTCTCATTTGCCTGTCATATGCGTCCATGGTAAATGGCCAATCAATCACTCCACTTGATGATAAGATCACGTCAAGATCAGTAGGATATTTTGCTCCAAAGTTAATTATTAAACCTCCTCCATAACTATATCCCGCTCCCATCCACGGTCCGCTGAAATCTTCTTTAAGTTTCTCAATGACCTCATGATAATCGTCAAGTGCTTGATTTATCCGTACATATGAAGGTATGGATTGATCTTTATCAGTTGTGATACTCTGCCCATAACCTCGATGCTCTGCTTGGATATAAATTATGTCATCTCTTTTACCGTAGGCGCTATACAACAATAAGAGATCCTCTTTATCAAGATCGTGCTCTTCTCCTAGATGAAAAAATACCGGAGCATTTTTCGGAGCATCTAAAGGAATAAGGATATCAACATGTTGCGGGAAGTGTTCACCTTTTGGATCGCCATGGTCCACGGGCTGCTCTACAATACGATGAATAACTTCAAATTTCTCAAACTTTTCATCCATATTCTGTTCACTAAACTTATTTATAAATTGGAATGATCCAGAATTATAAAGTAATTATAACCTCATCTGATTCTTCTGGCGCTTTAGTTAATTTTACATAACCATCATCAGTAATCAATACGGTATCTGAATGTCTAAAGCCTCCCTTTCCGGGGATATAAATTCCTGGCTCTACACTGATGACCATTCCAGGCTCCAATTCTCGATCATAACCCTCGGCGAGATAAGGGGCTTCATGAGGTGTTATCCCGAATCCATGTCCTGTACGATGAAGAATGTTATTACCATAGCCTTTATCAACGATAAACTTTCTGACTTCTTTATCAATCTCTCCCATGTTGGCACCTGGTTTCAATAATTGATAAGCTAATTTTCTCGCTTGAAGCATCGTTTCGAAAGGTTTTTTTGCCTTTTCAGGCATGTGCCCTAAAAAAAAAGTTCTTTCTATTTCTGCGCCATAACCATCTACCTGTACTTGTACTATGGAAACATGTGGACCCCCCTCCTCCATTTCATCAAAAATATGGGGAACTAAATGAGGGTCATGAGATATAGATGGAGGCCAAACTACCCCCAAGGTTTCCACAACTCTAAAATTAGCATTGGGTATGTCTTGAATTATTTTCGAAGTCATTGCACTCGTTGACTCCCTATATATAGCAAACATGAGCGTTTTTGGGCGACAAGTTTTAAGAATCACTCTATGTCCCTTGTTCGCTATTTTACATGCGTGTGCAATCCTTCCGATTTCATAATCTGATTTTATAATGCGAGCTTCATCTATTATATCACTGACTATTATTTTACCAGGGGTCTTATTGGCAATTCCCATTGGCATTGCTGATTCTATTCCTACTTTTGAATCCTTTTCAATTATGGTTTGATAATGGTCATGCCAAGTATCTCCGCTTTTCGCAGGAAATTCGTAATAACTAATTATTTCATGATCAGCTATCGCTCTCTGTTCAAAATGTCCTTTTTCAAGCCGGGGTATTAACATTTTTGGGACCCCCTCTTTAGGAATTATAAATATGAAGGGACGTTCATGAACATAAAATGCGAAGTTGGTCAAATAATAAATATTTACGGGATCAAAAGACACGTAATAATCCAAATCCTGCTTCTGCATTAAACTTCGGACGTTTTCCATGCGATTTTCGAGCTCTTCTTTACTGGGAGGAGATTTTATCGGTTTTGGTTTACTAACCATTTTTTTTCCTCTTTTTTGATTAATTTAAAAAATTTCTGATTCAGCAATTTATTTTCATATAAAATTTATCGAAAATCAATATATAGTTTTGTAAACACTATTTAATTAATTAAACGATTCATAATTAAATGAAATTTCGATGTTTGATCCAGAATTATTTCTTGAATTTTTAATAAAGCGTAGAACAATACGAAAATATCAAGATAAGCCCATCTCTGATAAGGATCTTAAGATGATCTTAGAAGCAGGGAGATGGAGTCCAAGCGCATCGAATAAGCAGCCATGGGAGTTTATCGTCATTAAAAATACCGAAATTTTACAGAAAATTGGGAAAACAGGTGTTTATGGATTACCTCTAAGAAAGGCGCCAATGGGAATCGCAATCGTGGGAAAAAAAGATGAAAATCCTGATTGGTATGTTCAAGATACCACATTAGCATCGATGAACATGATGTTAATGGGATGGACTCTGAATATTGGAATGTGCTGGATAGGAAGCATGGACAGGGAATTTGCAAAAAAAATTTTAGGTCTAGGAGAGAATGATTTCCTTCTTACAATTCTTCCCATGGGATACATAAAAGGCAAGATTCCAAAACCTACGCTTAGGAAGGATTTAGATGACATTTTTCGAATAATCACATGAGAATGAGGTAACAAAAGTTTTAATATGAATTCTTTGATCTTTTTTACACTAGAAATCTCATTTATTAAAAATTACCAATAAAAGGATTTTCATGGCATTAGAACCAATAGATATTCTGAATGGTACCTTTAGTATTGTTTGTGTTGTAATTTCGACCATCGTGGGCATTATTATTGCATCGAGGTTTTTCAAATATAAACAAAGAACCCTATTATTGGTTGGGATTACTTGGATCGGATTATTCTCCCCATGGTGGCCAAGTTCAATAGCCTTTATACTCGCTTTATTTACGGGACGAGGTTTGGGTGCTCAAGAATATATTTTAATTGGAAACATAGTAGCGCCAGTAATGCTACTCATTTGGATAATTGCTTTTACTGATCTAAAATTTAAAGAACAACAGAAGATAATCATTGGGATTTATATAATCATTGGTGTTTTATATGAAGTGTTTTTTCTTTATTTTTTGGTGACTAATCCCAGTTCCCTTGGAGAATTATCTGGTATTCTCGATGTGACTTATAGAGGTCTGGTACTTTATTTTGCGATTTTTATCGTGATAAACATGTTCATTACAGGTGTATTATTCGGTCACGATTCCCTTAATTCCCCCAACCCAGAAACAAAACTAAAGGGATATTTTCTCATAGCAGCTTTTATTTCTTGGTGCATTGGAGCAGTGATGGATGCTGCTCTCCCCTTGAATACAATCACGCTCACAATTGCTAGATTAATCTTGATCTCGAGTGCCGTAGAATTTTACTTCGGATTTATTTTACCCGATTTCATTAAAAAATATTTCATAAAACAAGTCTAAACTCTAAATCTTTTTTTTATATATTTCAACTTTCTTTTTTCACGTTGAATTTATCAATTATAATCAAAAATCAATGAAAGATAATGATAAGAATTTCAAGATTTTCGTTCTAATAAATTCTTAAGGAGGATTTCACCTATTTTGTGAAATAAAAACATGATATTTTCTCCCTTTAAAGCTGACGTTTCTAGATAAATGATATTTAGATCTTCTGCCAACTTTTCCGCCTCTTCTTTAGCAATTTTCCTATCCGCTTTTAAATCACTTTTATTTCCAACAAGATAGATGACAAGCTCCTCTTGATGTTTAAATGAGTTTTTTATATCCTCAAGCCATTTAGTAATGTTTTCAAAAGATTTTGGTTCAGTAAGATCAAATACTAAAATTACACCTTCGGCCCCCTTGTAAAAATGCTTCCTTACTGTGTGGAATTTGGTTTGCCCAGCAATATCCCAAATAATTAATTGTATTATAGAATCCAATGCACGAATATTTTTTGCAGAAATATTAACTCCTAATGTAGGTATATAGGTCCTTAAAAAAGCTTTATCAGTAAATCTCAAAACTACGGAGGTTTTCCCTACTTGCGGATCACCTGCAACAACAATCTTAAATCCATATTCGCTTATGTCATATTTTAAAGCTTGCTCTTCAGGAAATTGTTCTGTTTCCTGAAGTGATATTTCTTTTTCTTTTAATTCAATAAGAATTTGTCCGGTATGCTCAAGCAAATTATCAATATCTTCTTCAATTCCCACTTTATCTGCTTGAAATTTTTCCATTCGTATGAGATTATCTACAAACTCTTGTAAAACTATTTCGAATGTAGTCATGTATTTATAAAAAATAAGATCATCAGTCTCCTTGAATATAATTGCAATCGCTGCCCGTGAAGTCTCTTGCTTTGATTCTTCTTTCCATTCCACGTATTTAACCATGCCCTTTAGATT
>SDNN01000116.1 GCA_004524425.1 Promethearchaeota archaeon | reverse complement strand
ATCCTCTGTTTGGGTTCTTATCAGATCATACTAAGACGAGATATGGGCGAAGAATTCCTTATCTAATGGCATGCAGCCCCTTGGTTTCAGTATTTTTTGTCTTATTGTATTTTACCCCTTTAGAAAGTGATCAATGGGTCTATTTTATCTGGTTATTATTTACCCTAATTGCGTATGATAGCTTCTTTACCATCGTGGCTCTTTGCTATAATTCTCTTTTAAGCGAATTAACCATTGAACCAGATGAGAGAGTAAAATTAAATTTTTTTGCAGGTATTGGAGTCGGTTTGGGGGTAGGAATAACATATGTCCTCCCCTTGCTTTTAATAGAAAACGTTCAGCCCTATAGTCAAAATAGACCCATATTTCAAACAATTGTCATAATACTTGCAATATTAGGGGCTTTTTTTTTAAGTTTCACCGCATATGGCATAAGAGAAAGGGCAGAATTACTGCCTGAGAAAGAGGAAAATCTTGGTTTAGGAAAGTCAATAAAACAGACCTTGAAAAATAGAAGTTTCGTGACTTTTGTAATCTTTAATTTCTCAATAACTTATGTGGTCACCGCACTTTTATCCAATTTTCCTTTTTTTATCCAAGATGTATTAAATGTTTCTGGAGATACCCTCCTTTCATCCTTACCATTAATTCTATATGTAATTTTTTCAACCGTGGGATTACCGTTAGGTTATTTAGTAAATAAAAAATATGGAAACAAACGAGCAATATTTCTGCTTTCCATCATTGTTATTGTAGGATTAATAATAGTTTCATTTACGGATAGCATGATTCTTGTAAACATCTCGTTCATTATAATAGGATTGAGTTTCTCTGGGATTTCTTTACTTGTTTTTACATTGTTGGCGGATGTAGTGGATGAAGACGAATTAGAAACTGGAGTGAGAAGGGAAGGAATGTATTTTGGAACTAATGCTTTAATTACGAAGCCTGCACAATCAGTATCAGCTGCAATTTCTGGATTAGTTTTTTATCTCACCCAATATGACCAGAATATAGGAGCAGGTGAAACACAGCCCACAAGTGCAATTTTAGGCATTAAATTACTTATAGGGTTGATTCCAGCGCTATTCATCATTCTTGGAATGATTTCCTTATGGTTCTATCCTTTAGATGCTCAAACTAAGGAATATAAGGAAATGAAAAAAAAAGTAAAGTTGCTACATGAGCAAAAACTATTAGAATGCCGTGAACGTTTAGCTTGTCTGGAAAGAGAGAAAATGGAGACCTGAGTCAACATTTTTCATTTTTCTAAGATCTGACGTTTTTCTAATGATCTCTTATAGTTACACATTCGATCTAAAGCTTTAGCTGCTAATTCTATTGATTCAAAAACAGGTACGCCGGCTTTAAATAAAGCTTCTTTGAAATTTAGTTTGTCTCGATAATCATCAATATCATCCATTACTTTATGTGCAATGCATATTAGTGGTTTTTTCATGTTAGATTTAGCATTAAGCACGCACTCGATGAATTCCTTATTAAAATAGTAAGGTTTGATGAAGATAACTACCGATATGTTAGGATCACTATCCAGCGTTATAAGACATTGAGAAAAGATTTCTGGTACCAAACCGCTACCTCCTAAATCGAGCGGGTTGCGAATTATTGTATTCACATCAGGTAAGATCTTTTTAAATTTTTCAAATGTTTTAGAGTGCAATTTGGGAACACTTAATTTATAAAATTCCATGTGTTCTGTTAATTCAATGGAAGATCCGCCTCCAACTGCCACGATACCTAAATTTCTATTGACTAAAGAAAAATCAATATATCGAAACGCCATGGCTAAAGTTATTAATTCAAAAGAATCCTGTACCAAAATGGCTCCTGTTTGCTTAGATATGGCTTTCCATATTTTTGTAGATCCTGCCATTCCCCCCGTGTGAGAAAAAATGGCTTCCTTGGCAGACTCTCCAAATCCCACCTTCCATAAAATAACTGGTTTTCTTTTTTGAAAGGATAATTTTTTGACTATTTTAATGAATTTTTTTCCAATTTCTTGATTTTTAATGTTTTCAAGATAAATTCCAATTGTTTTAGTCTCTGTGTCATTGAGAAAATATGACAAAAAATCAACCACGTTTAAATCTATTTGATTGCCAATGGAAATTAATTTACTTAGATACGTGTTATAAGTATAGATTGCCATGTTTGACATGTAGATAGAAAGGCCTCCGCTTTGGCTAATGATTCCTAAAGAGCCAGTATCAGTGGTATGCCAACGAGATATGGATAACCTCGACTTGGGATTATACACTCCTAAGCAATTTGGTCCAATAATTCTGATGTTATAAAATCGAGAAATTTTTAAGATTTCATCTTCTAAATCATCTCTCCCTACTTCTGAGAAACCAGAAGTGAAAATAGTGGCAAATGGTACCTTCTTTTGTCCAACTTCTTTCAGAATTGATGCACATAAATCAGCAGGAACTGCTATAATGACATAATCGATGGTTTCGTTATCAGGTACTTCTAATATAGAGCCTAATACTTTTATTCCTTCGATTTCTTGACCCTTGAGCCGCGGGTTAAAAATGTAAAGAGGTTTATCGAACTTTATACTTTTTAAACAATTTAAAAAATATCCTCCTCCATATGGTTTTTCATTTACACCAATGATTCCTACCGCTCTGGGAAAAAATAATTTAGTAAAATCTGTCATTAAGTCTTTTCTCAATAATTTAGCTAAAAAAATTCGGTCATGTTAAGATGGAGAGTAAAATTAAAGAAAAAAATTAAAGATTATCAAGCAAAAAGAATAGCGTGAAAATTACAAGTAAAAGGTAGCTCATTTCATTTTCAACATGGCTCTTTCAATCAAATTTTCTGTTATCACTTCGAATGCTTTTTCGACATTTTCCCCCGTTTTTGATGATAATTCGACAAATGAGGCTAGATTATATTTCTTTGCAGAGAGTATACCCTCTTCCCTTGAGACCTCTCGATATTCTTCTAGATCTAACTTGGATCCTATAAGCATGATGGGAATGTCTCCCGCATGTTCTCTTATAATTTGTGTCCAATCTGGAAGGTGATCTAATGTAATGGGATTTGTTATATCATAGAGAAAAAATGCACCATTTGCTCCTTTACAATATTGAGAAAGAAGAAATCTGAATCGTTCTTCCCCTCCAAAGTCCCATATTTGTAATTTAACTTTTTTTCCCTTGAAATCAGTAGTTTTAGAATAGAAATCCACGCCGATCGTAAGTTTTAGGTCTTCCAAGAAAAATCCAGAGATGTATCTCAAGGTAAGAGACGTTTTCCCAACTGAAGCATCACCAAGCATCATAACCTTAAACGTATAATCATAATCCGTCATTCAGTTTCACGGGTGTTTTAATATGGCTAATAGATTAGTTATTTTTACATAATAATGAAACACATGCGAGGATTGTTTTTTTCTTATGATATTAATTGACTATTATTTCATTAATTATATGATATTAATTGTACTAAGCTATATTTAATCTTTCTCCAAAATTATTAAGATTTAAATAGATTTCAACTAAAATAGTAAAATCAAGACATTAAATACGCCATGACACACGATACAAGGAAGTAAGGAATTCTTAAATAATTTGAAAATAAGAGAGATCAAGATGCCTAACGTGAAATAGTACCCTAAAAAAGTAAGCATTGTCTGAAAGGGTACAAAAAATGGGGGAACATGGTACAGGGAAAAGCAAAGTGAAGAGAATAATATCGAATTCCTCGTGTTCAACTTAGATTCTAATTTTTTGATAATAAAACCTCTAAAAAAGGCTTCTTCACAAATTGAGACAAGTAGCAAATAAAAGAGAAGGATTAAAATAAGTTGGAGTGGTGATGGTCTTATTGGCTCAGATTTTATAGCATTTTCTTCTGCGATTACTATAAAAGCTTTCCCAAGAAGATTCTCAATTATCACGTGCTTAAAAAAAAAGAAGAGATAACCGCTAATGAGAAACAAAAGACAACCAAAAACAAGCCCAGCAATTATTTTTTTTAATTGCATAAAAAAAGAATTAAAAAGCGTGTTCAATCCCATTTGATGTATTTCATGAGCAAAGGAGGTCTTTTCAATCTTAGATGAGATTAGTGCAGGAATAACGACAAGTAATATTTCTAATGGCATCAAACAAATTAAAATCCATGGATCGGATCCCAAGTTAATAGTCATGATATTGAGCAAATTGAATAAATAATTAGGTCTAAAAATCAAAAAATCAAATATCTCATCATTATTATTATTAATTGTTTTTTTATGAATCTTAGATGACGATAAGACCGAATTTTTTAAAAGGAGATTCCCAAGAATGCGAAAATTCTTACACTACTAATTATTCAAAATATTTTGGCTTGACTAAAGAACAAATTTTGCTAAGAAACCTAAAAAATATTGCACGAGAATGCGTGGCAATTGAACAGCAAAAGAAAGCCCTCGAGGAGATAATAATAAAAAACATGTCTGACTTGAATTTTTCACACTTAATTTCATATCCTAAATTTAATATTAAAGAAAGTCACTTAAAAAAAAACACGAGTAGTTCAGATATAAGCGGGTTAAATATTGTAAGCGTGGATGGTAGCTGTGTTTCAAAAAATCTCATGAATATCGATTTTTCCTTTTTAAAGGCCATTGCAGTACAATATCATTTTTATAAAAATCATGCGGCAAGAATTGATTATTTTCCTGATCTAAATGGATTTAATTACTATTCTGTTCAAGGGAATTACCTTAATCGAGAAGAAAATCTCGTTGAAAATAAGATCATGATTGACATGAATTACATGGAAATCAACTTATTAAATAACATGATTGAGAATTCCAATGGCGTAAATATTGATCTGATTATTATTGATGGCTCAATAGTAATCATGCCAATAAATTTGTTATTTGGTCAAGATCCTGAGCTTTCCAGAAAATATGATCGGTTATTAAAAGAATACAATCGACTTTATGTAAATTGCATGGAAAATGGAATCATTTTAATCGGTTCCATAAAAGATACGAGAACTTCTGCCTTATGCCATGCATTGAGGGATTCTATTCATTTATTAAAACCAAATGATCTTGTTCTTAATGATTTTTCTAGGATCGATTATCGTCAGATTTTCGATTTCTTTTCTGATATTGAATTATTTCATCGAATTTTAAATAAATCTGAAAGATCTTGTATATTCAATTGTAAACGAGATTTAGAAAAAATTAGAGATACCGGTATAAAAAAAGAAATCCCCTATTATTTTCCTCTCTCTTTTTATGCATTTTATCTAAAAACCACGAAAAATGATACACCCTGTAGGATTGAATTTTTCATGGATGAAAAGCATTCTTTAGAAGAGGCTACTAGAAGGGCAAATTTAATAAGTTCGATATTGCTTCCTATTTCGAGTTTAAATGATCATTATGGCTTACCGATACCCCAAATTGAGGCACATAAAAGAGCGGTGTTTAAACCTGAAGAAATTAATTTACTATTTAATAATTTGAAAAGAACTTTAACAAACCACGGGGTTCGCTTATTGGAAAAAAGAAGAAACCGAAGACCATTTTAATCAGAAATGACGTGTAATTTATTTAAATATATATCTTCTAAAAAAACATGTCTTTTTTCCAGGATTTTATTTTGATAACCTTTTGATTCAATTAAAGAATACAATTTTTTCAAATTAGTTCTGCTTGAGCACACATAATAAATGCAGGATGTTGCATCTGTACTTAAGAATTCTGCAGCTTGGTCTAAAAATCTGAGAAAGACTTCAAAGCCCTGCTCACCTCCATCCCAGCTATAATCAATTGATTTTTTATCATTTTTGTGCTTTCTTGATTTAATGGATGGCAAGTATGGAGGATTAAAAATGATTATATTGAACTCATGTTTTAAATGATTTGGAAAAGATTGAAAAAGATCAGAATGTATGAATTGAATTTTTCCATGAAAATTATTTAACTTTTCATTACTTTTAGAGAGAATTATTGCTTCTTTCGATATGTCTGAAGCATAAATTTTTGGCCTAAACTTTGGAATTGTTTGTTTCATGATTGAGAGAGAGAGGGCTATATATCCCGTACCAGTTCCCATATCTAAAACATTATCGATTTTTTCTAGAGGAATTCCATCAAAATAATCATAATCAAGATGGTATTTAAGATAATCTACAACTAAGTATGTATCATCGGATGGCCTATATACGTTTTCAAAATTGTATTCTATGATGGGGTCAGGAAAAAAATTAATTCTACTCACTTGATGCTTTTTTTTTTAGTTTATGATGTATGAGTTTGCAGATGTTAATGAAATCTTCAATTTGGTATCTAAATACTTTATCATTCCTCATGTTATTAAGATCTAACAACTCATGTAATTCAACTTTATCAAGTTCAACAGCATTTGAATTCTTAAGAAACAATTCTAATGCATTAATTAAATTTTTATTCTTATATGGCATGATACCTCCTAGAAATTTTAGATAAAAATCTCGATTATCGGATTCCAGCAGGTAATCATCAATAAATTCCTTCGGATTCATTTTAATAAGAGCCAAATCTATTTTGGGAGCGGGGTAAAAATAATGTCTTGGAATTACATGCTTTTTAATTGGTTTCAAGAAAGAATTAACACTAACAGTAATTTTAGAAAAATTCTTGTAAGTTCCCTTATAAAAAATTCTATCTGCGATGGCTTTTTCAATAGTTAAAATACCTTGAGAAGGGTTTTCATTAAAAAAGACTTTTTCCAGGAGTGGACCAGTTATCGAATAAGGGATATTTGAAACGACCTTTTCATGTTTTGGCAGAGCGATATTAAGAATATCTCCTTCAATAATTTCGATATTTTCGTGAGTTGAAAATTTATCGCGCAAATAAGCATATAATCTATTATCAATTTCAATGGCATAGACTCTCCCCGCAATTTTTACTAATTCCTGGGTTATGGCCCCTAAACCCGGTCCGATTTCTAAAACTGTGTCTTTACTAGAAATATTCGAAAATTCTAGAATTTCTCTTATGAGATTTTGGTTAATTACAAAATTTTGACCTAAGTTCTTATTGGGTTTAAGATTTAATTGCCTTAAAATTAGCTGAACATCTTTTTTATCCATCTTTTCATTCGTACTTTTGAGTCTTTGAGAAAAGGTAATATTTTACTCCTTCCCTTTGAAGTTCTTTTATAATCCTAAGTGCTATATGTTTGACGGGATCAGAAATACTGGTCCTTTCTGAAATATCTTCAAATGTGTTAAATTTTTGTTTTTGTCTCGCTTCAATTATTTCCCACATGTGTTTCTTACCAATTCCTGGTAACAATTTCAGTGCGTGCATCCTCGGTGTTATAGAAGTTGAATTATTAAAGAAATTTATGAACTCTTCCTCGTAATTTAGTATTTCCTTTTCTAAAACTGGTTGGATTAGAGCTTTAGAAGTATTGGTGAGCTCGTCATAATCAATTTTTTTAATAACTTCTCTTAATTTTTGCTGGTTTATGAATTCTTCGTATATGTTCTTCTCTTCAGGTTTTGGAGCTTTCTTAAAGTTCTTATTTATCTTTACTTCATAAAGTACAAAATCAGGAAAAGTGAGTACTTGAGCTAATGGATTTTTTGTCCAACTGGGTTTATCTTCCTCGGGATGTCCATGCAATAAGACATCTAAAATAACTAATTCCCGAGATTTTTTTATGAATTGTTTTTTCTTTCTTGGACCGCTTCTCGGGTATTTTCCTCTCCGGGGTGACCTTCTGTATCGATCTCTTCTTTCCAAAAAAACCACCAGCTCTCTTGTTTTCTATTTCTGTAATATCCATAGTATAGTTTATTTATTTGAAATATATCTTAAACATTAAGTAATATTTAGGATTATTCATTAGAATTAAAAACATTATAGATATATAAATTCTTCGATGTGAACTTTAATTTTGTAAATATGTTAAAGAAAACATGACTTGTTAAGAACTCTTTAAATCTTGAATTTGATAAAGAATTTCTTGCAATTCTGAATCGCTCATTGACTTACCTACAAAACTTTTTTCAAGGATTGTCCGTAACTCTAGAACCGTTTGAGGATCAATGTTTATAATGTTAATAGCATATATTTCTTCTATTTCACATTTTTCAATTAAAAATTTCTTAATTTTTAAGGCATCTTTTTCAGACATTTTAGAAAATTGGTTAACGTAATTATAAGTTATCTCTTGAAAATGGGACATGCCTTCCTCATCGATTTCGACTATACGTTCCTTAACATTTTCCATGATTTTTTTAACTTCTGGTATAGAAACTGTTTTTTCGTCTAATTTTCTTCCAAACATTAGAATCACTTAAAATTTGCTTGACAAATTTTCAATTTTTAAAAGAAATAGGATTTAACCTTAAGTGTTCTCTTCCTATTATAAGCTTCTTTTTTGCCTTACCTAGCTTTACTTCCACCTCGTAGCAACGACCCCGCACTCCAACAATGATTCCTGTCATTCCATGATATCTTCTATGAGGCATGCCACGCTTGTGCTGTGATGGATCAGTAATAATATCCACTCTATCATTAATATCATAGTCTTCTAAATATTTTTCAATTGACCCTAAACCTCTTGTTCGACAATTCTTCTTATGTCTTTTCCGGGTTTTATTTCTGTATCCCTTGTGTATTGTCATGATATTTAATTATAAAGCTATGTATGATAAAATTACTCATTTAATTGAGAAGAATTATGTTTAATAATTTATTTATTTTTTGGTTTCAGTATAAATGAAACTAATTATTTTTACTTCAATATTTTATCTCTTTTACATTCAATTCTTTACAAGTTAAATCGTTATTGAATATTTCTGAGAATGAAGGTTTAGTACGACCCTCGTCTCCATTAATTAACTCTTTAATATACGTTCCTCCTTGAGTTTCTATGATAAACTTAAATATACTAGGTCCCAGATATTCACCCTTGATGGCATGTATCATTTTTTCTCTTATCATGTCTGCTCTTCTATGTAGAACTCTGTTTGGGGTTTTTTGCGATATTTT
>SDNN01000115.1 GCA_004524425.1 Promethearchaeota archaeon | reverse complement strand
TAAGGCATTACAGACCGCAGGATAGGAACATTTAGAATTAATTATTATGTTCTTAGCCATTTCAAAATCAGCATCATGATTTACAAAAATGCTTACAATTCCAATACCTGTTTCGATAGTAGGGACGGTGGCATTTTGTATGACTTTTTGAATCAAGCTTGCTCCACCCCGGGGTATTATAACATCTATGTAATCTTTTAACCTCAGCATGGCATCAACATATTCTCTATTGGTATCTCTTACAATTTGAATGCAATTTGGTGGAAGCCCTTCATTTACAGCTGCTTCATGTAAAATGTCTGCTATTATTATATTAGAATTAATTGCTTCACTGCCTCCTCTTAAAATTATCGCATTCCCCGCCTTTAAGCATAATCCGGCTGCATCAGCTGTGACATTTGGGCGTGATTCATATATGATTCCGATCACCCCTAGTGGAACTCTTACCAAACCAACATCCATTCCATTGGGACGCCTCCACATGGAAACAATTTCATTGATAGGATCAGGTTGGGCAGATATTTCCCTTAAACCTTCTGCGATTTTGTGGATTTTATCATCATTTAAAACCAGTCTATCGATTTTAGCTTGCTCTAGTTTAGCTTTTTGTGCATTCTCCAAGTCCTTTTTATTAGCTTCAATTATCTTTCCCGATTTATTTTCTAGTTCCTTGGCCATTCTTAAAAGGGCAGCGTTTTTTAAATTGGATGAAGCATTTTTAAGATTAAATGCGGCATCTCTAGCTTTTTCTCCAATTTTTTTCATCTCATTTTCTATCGACATTGAATCACTTAACTTTTTTTCTAAATAATATTAAAGAAGACCTATACTAAATATCATAAATTTTTTATGTTTTAATGTAAATGAAATTTTTCCTTTCTATAAAAACAGGTTAATATTATACGCGATATAATTCAAAAACTTCATCAACTAAAAAACCAGAATTACTAAAAGTCGCTAATTCGCCTCTCCATTGTTTCAAACCAGATTCAAAATATTTTTCAAATTTCTTTACATAGGAAATTAACTTCTTACGCAACCATTCAGATTCCTTTTGATCGATAAATAATGCCGCAAACACGTATTTTCCTTGTTCTATTAATATTTCAAATTCTTTATATTCCATTCTTTTCATGGGAATGTTTTTCTTTTTTATTTCCGCACTAAAGTCCTGCATTGCCGTCAGAAATCCACCAATCATATCAGAGTCCATTTTCCAATGCCCCAGTTTTCTAGAATAGACAGATGCTCCTACTCGATAGTGAATTACCATTAGATATCTCATTTTAAGAATTTCTCTTCTTATGATCTCGTCTTCATCCTCAGCTAACTCTTCTTCTGTAAGTTCAAGATCTTTTAAGGGAACACCTTCATGTACGACTCCATCTGTTAACATAAAGGTATCATTACCCGAATCCAATTCCCCATCTAATTTTGAATTTGATATCAGAGTAATTAATTTCAGTTTTAGAGGACTTGGTTTAATCTTCATAACCTTGGATAAATAACTAATTTCAATTCTCTTACCTTTAAATGCACTTACAATAAACTGTACATTTTTTATAAAAAAATCATCGCTGATTTTAGATTGAATAGATTTAATCTTTTTTTCCGCACCTCGTTTTGTAGTTTCCCAATAACTGTCTATATCTTCTTTCCTGCCATTAAAAAAAGTGAATTTTTTTGCGGCATATCTTATCGAATTTTTTATCTCACTGTTAAATTTATTTAAAGATTCTATAATTTCTGAGTGTTCTGCCTCAAATTTAGCCTCGTTCTCTTCAAGATTTTTTCTAGATTTAAGGATTAAATTATATTTCAATTCCAGTTTATTCAATTCATTATCTAACTTAGACATTTCTTTTTCGATTCTTTCATATATCTCATCTTCCTTATACTCAGAATTACCCTTGTCTAACTTGATTAATAATTCTTTTTTGAGTTCATCCAAGTTAGTTTCAAGTTTTTCCTTAAAATCAATCCAGTTTTGAATTAACTTGGATACGGTCTCTTCAAAAGTTCCAAATTTTTTGGAAGCTGTATTGATAAAACTTTCAAATTCTTGATTATACTTCTTTATTTTTAAACTAATTTCTGAGTAAAATTCATTTATGTTATTTTCAGAATCACTAAACTTTTCATTCTGAATTAGTTGAGAGACAATATTATCCATTTTTTCAATGGTTTTTTTGATATCTTCAATTCCATTCTCAATCTTCTGTTGTAATTCATCTCTGCTCTCTATTTCCAATTTAGAGTTCAAATTATTTTTTAAGCTCGAAAGGAATTCATTCCACTTGCTCTCTTCATCTTTTAAAGCCTGGTTATAGTCATGAATGATATCGTTTGAAAAATCGGGAAATTCCTCAACCTCATCATTAATCATACTTATTTTTTTATTAAATATTTCATATTTATCTGAAAGAGCTTTATTGAATCCATTAATACTTTCTTTTAGTAAATTCGAACTCTCCTCTAGCTTATCCTCACCAAGTAGAGCCGTGATTCTTTCGTTGAATCCTTCAATTAGTTCTTTTAATTCTTTTCTTTTATCAATGATAAATTTTTGTAGTGTCTCTCGATTTTTAATTATTTCTTCATAATTATCCAAAATCTTTTTTGCTTTTTCACGTACATTTATCCAATTCTTTTTTATTTTATCAACAGATTCCAGTAAGGTATTAAAATTGAACGCATCATTGGTTTTTTTAATCTCAGAATTTAATTTAGAATCTAAACTTTCAATAAATTCATTTCCGGATTTCAGTAATTTATATACTGCTTCATGGTCAGTGAAATTTTCTAAAAAGAAATCTCTAATTTTATCTTGATTTTGGTCTAATTTTTGTATAATTTGTTCTTTTTTGAGTGTAATCAAATTCCTTAATGCCATATCATCCTCTGCTTGTTTAGCTCTTTTTATAATGAACTCTTCTTTATCTTTAATCTTTTGTTCAAGAGAAGATTTTAGTGAAGAAATATATTTCTTAAGTGAAGATTTTTCTTCTGGCCAATTCTTTTCGTAATCATTCAGCAAAATGTCAGGTATGGGATATTGTTTATTAGATTTCGCGGAATCCATCAAATTATCAAGACTATTAATTCTCAGGTTTGCTATTTCAACAGTTTTGTTTAATCTATCTTGAGCCTCAGATATTTTCTCTTGCTCAATCATGGATTCAATTATTTTTGAGGACTTTTGAACTAATAATTTTAGAGTCGGGCTCAGCGTGAGTAAATCTTTTGTTACTCGTCTTATCTTATTTTTTTGCTTCTTAATTTTCTCATATGGAACTGGTTCAGAAATTTCTATATATTCTTCGAGAACTAGATAATCATAAAGAGAATATTTTTTCTTGGTTGATTTTATTTTCCCTTTTAAAAATTCCTTTATTATTAAATCATTCACCACTAACTTAACTCTTTCGAGTGAATTACTAAAGCCAAATCTTTTACTAAATTCATTTAAGTCAATTTCAGCTTTTAGTGGATTTGATTTAATAACTTTTATAATTTCCTCTATGATATTTTGAGTTATTGCATTTTGTTCTTTGAAATATTCTTGAAATTTAGATTCTATATTAAAGATCTTTCCAGAAATTAAATCCTTCTTAATTAACCAATTGGCTATATTTTTAACTAATTTTGAAGATACTGAATAGTAAATACTTAAATTAGAGAAGTAAATAATTGAATCCTCTTGCGCTCGTTTAAGAAGGTCATTTTCAATTAAATCCACTAATCTTTCCCAAACATAATAGATTGAAATCAAAGCCAAACTAGAATCCAATAAATTTGGAGCTTGTGAACTTAAGCCTGTATATTGTTCAGTAAATCCTCCTGAATCTTGCTGCATGATTCTTAAAAAATCAAACATGCTTCCAAAATCAATCAGATTTAATTTTCTTATTAATCCTAAACATATTATGGTCCAAAAAGTTATTTTAATGGAGGGAAATGTTCTATCGCCTCCTTCGGGGATGGACCATATCGAAATAATAGAACTTTGTTTCCCAAGATCGATTTTTTCGTTTTTATTTAAAATTTTTAAACTTAACATTTGAAAAATTCGTTCAAGATCATCGGATGGTTTTTTTTTCAAATAATCTTGTACCGCTTTTTGATTAATTTTATTCAATTGCTTAACTAATGCTAATGTGGAAAGAGCATAGAAAGTTGATTTCATTGATGTATTTCCAAAGCAGTTATCTTCACATGCTTTTGAACTACAATGAAAAAATCCTCCATCTCCACCCGAATTCAAGCTTTGTAAATTTTTAATGAATTTTATGTCTTTTTCTTCAATAAAATTACTAACTCCTAACAATTTTAAGCTTGCTATACAGAAAAAAGTGCTCCAAACATCTGCACAATCATTATCTTGATTGGATTTGAAACCACCCTCTTTTTCCTTAAGATCAAGAAGATAATTCTTTAGTGATTCTTTATCTATTAAATCTAATTGGTCCGTTTGGTAAATTAATAATAAAGTATAAAACAATGTCTCATTTGACTGTTGGATTTCACCACTTTTAATTTTACGTTCTATGAACTTTTCACTCTTATTCAGATTAAAAGGATTTAATACTTTTTCAGTGCGATATTTGATTTCCGGAATCCAATTTAAATTAAATATCATAGAGTTCCAAAATAATTGGGATATAATATTATTTAATTTTTCACATTGTATAAAAATTTATTTTAAGCATTAAATCCTTTTCCTTTTTCGTTGATGTATTTTCAAGATCTATTTTTGAGCTAAAAAATAAGTGCCTAATTCCTGTCCACTAATAATTCTATTTAGTAAATCTTCATTATTAAATGAAGTAATGATCGCGGGAATTCCTATGTTTGTTAATTTCTTGATTGTCATGATCTTGGACTTCATTCCCCCAAACGTAATTCCTCCATCAATATCTTCAACCAACTTTTCTAAATCGTCATCAATCTTCTCCACGACTTTTAAAATCTTATATTCAGAATGTATTTTAGGATTTTTATCGCACAGCCCTTCCACGTCTGTTAGTATTATCAAGAGATCCACGAATAATAACACCGCTACCAACCCAGACAATTTATCATTATCTCCATAACGTAATTCTTCAATAGCCACTGAATCATTTTCGTTAATTATAGGAACGATTCCTTTTTCTAATAAAACTTCTAAGGTATTTCTTACATTTGCTCGTCTCGTGGAATCTTTAGTATCATCACTACTTAATAAGATTTGTCCAATGTTTAGTCCATTCTTATTAAACTCTTCTTGATATAGACTCATTAAATGAATTTGGCCAACAGAAGCTAATGCTTGAAGTTTTTTGTAATCCTTAGGTCTTTTTTTTAATCCTAGCTTAGCAAGTCCACAACCTATCGCACCACTACTGACTATTATGACAGTGTATCCTTTTTTAATCAAATCAGACACTTGTCTTACAAAAGATTGGAGCTTGTCATGATATATTTCAGCCACACCATCAGTAATCATCTGGGTGCTTACTTTTATTACAATTTTTTTTAATTCAGAAGGAAATTTTCTCATGGAAATGAAATGCTTGATTTAAATAAGAGAATATAAATTTATTAAAATTTGATGTAATTTAGATTTTATTTCTAATGTTTCAATTTAATTACTTATTAATTAAATTCTATATTAGATGATTATTAAATAGAATTGCCTGCAATGCCATTGTCTAAATAAAATGATATTTACTTTAGCCCGGAATCAAACCAAGGAATTGGGTGATCACCCAAATGACCAATACTAACACGATAATGATAGGAATCATCACAATCATGAACATGTATGCTCCTTTTACCACGCTCCTGTTCCAGGTCTTAACACCATCCTTCCAGTCCTTTCGTGTTTGATCCTGCCATTTCTCCATGTCTGCCTTGATTTTGGCGGTTGATGCCTCCCATTGAGCCTGATTTTCTATTTGGGCTTTTTCTACATCACCCTTCCATCTTTCGACTTGTTTATTCCAATTTTCGCCGACATCTTGAAAGAATTTATTAACCTTGTTGCCGCTTTCCTCCCAATCTTCCACAGCCTTTTTGCTTTGCTCTTCGAGAGTATCTCTAAAATTGTCGAACCCTTTACTCAGACCTGAGACAAAGTCATTCCAACCTTTAAGGAAAGGATTTTCTGGTTCTTGTTTCTTTTCTAAATTTTTTTCATTACTCATAATTGTATGTATATGTTTTTTCGTATTTATTTTCAACTTTTAATGCACTTTAAAATTTCAAAATTTTTTGAGATTAATTCGCTTGAAAAGGTTTCAAAAAAAAACACATAATGATAATTCAATTTTATTTTTTTCAAAAAAAACATGTTTAATAAAAGATTTTTCAATAAAATTTTTTTTAATTAAGTTTTTATCAAGTTTTTCATATTAAAATTTAAATTTGTTCAATTTAGAAATAAAAAAGTAAAAGGAAAATAAGAAAATGGAATTTAATAAAATCAAAAACATACCCCTCTACGATGCACTTTCTGAGTTAGGAAAGAGAATTTTTCTTCCGGATGGCATATTTTATTGGTCGGGAAGAGCAAAGAAGGAAGCAGAATATATAGCAACCGTGGGATCTGCTTTTGGATTTGAGAAAGATTTCATTGATGGAGGATCCAATGAATGGCTACCTTGCTATTTAGGAGATTTAAGAAATTATTCAAGCATAAAAATAGAAGAACTCGTCCCATATACTTCAATTGGAGGACTAGCCAAAACGAGAGAAATTTGGAAAAATTGGATCATTAAAAAGGCAAAATATGATAAAGATAAAGAAAAAAATAAAATTTCTCGATTAGAGAAATTCATTACAAAGCCCCTTATTACCGCAGGAGTCACAAACGGTATATATTTAGCATGCTCCTTATTTCTAAATCCTGGTGACCATATCATATCACCCAATAAAAGATGGGGAAATTATGATAACATCATTATAAGGAATCTTAACGCGAAAATAAAGTCCTTTGATTTTTTCAAGAATGATAGGTTGAATCTTGAAGGTTTAGAAGAGACTATTAAAGAAGTCTCTAGAAAACAGAATAAAATTATCATCCTATTAAATTTTCCGAATAATCCTACGGGATATATTCCACTCAAAGAAGAAGCTAATCAACTCATTGAAGTATTAAAAAGAAATCAAGATAAGGAAAAACCTATAATAGTCATGGTTGATGATGCGTATGAACCATATGTTTATGAGGATAAAGTATTGAATAAATCAATATTTTATGATTTGCATGAATTAGAAGAGGAGGTCATTCCCATTAAATTGGATGGGATCACCAAGGAACTATTAATGTACGGAGGAAGAGTCGGTTTTTTGACTCTTGGATTGAAACCTAAATGGTTTTCAAATGAGGCGGATTTGGAAAAAGCAAAAGAAGAGATTTTAAATAAATTAGAAGGAATGAATCGGAGTACTATTTCAAATTGTAATTACTTTTATCAGGCAGTAACTTACAAATTATTTGAACAAAAAGGAATGGACCAAATCATAGCTGAACAAAGTAAAGTAAAAGATTTGCTCAAGGCAAGATACCAGAAAATCAATGCGGAGTTTGCTAAAATCGATAATCCCGATATTTCAATTGATCCGAATTCAGGAGGCTTTTTTCTCTTCCTAAACCTAAATAAGATTAAAGCAACTGACTTTGCGGATCATCTGTTAAGGAAATATAAAGTCGGAGTCATACCAACAGAAAAACCGAAAGAAAACATAAATGGAATAAGAATTGCTTATTGCTCAATAGATAGTTCACAAATCCCTGAAATAGTGAAAAGAATTCAATTAGCTTTAAATGATTTCTAACATGGCTAATTCAAAAATTTCTAAATACGATTCCTATAATTGCCCTTAAAGATAAAGTAAAAAAAATATAAAAAGTAGGAATTTATTTTGAAATTATACCATATATTTTTAAAAAAATAGTATATCTTATATTTAGAAAAAATTATATAATTAAAAAATCTAAATTTAAAAAATGCAAATAAGAAGTTGATAATATCATGCCAAAGTTATACTTGATTAATAAGGGAGAACTTAATGAAATAAAAAACCCCGTATTTTCTAAAGGAGATGTCTATTTACTAGACGATCAAAATACTATTTATGTTTGGATAGGAAGTAAATGTAGTGTTGATGAAAAAACAGCTGGTGCCGCTAGTGCTCGAAAATTAGATCAAGAGAGAGGGGGCGCAGCCAAAATCATAACTGTTGATGAGGGGCAAGAAACGGCAGAATTTTTAAAGGCAGTTGCTTCCATGGGTGCCATGAAAATAGTATCCAAAAACATTGCTAAAACGATGCTAAAAGATGTAGTCACGGGAGATTGGGCGCAATTTGCTGAGCATAAAAACGTGTTATATCGCGTTTCGTCAGAGGAGTTTGAAGATATAAATGCCATGAAGATGATCCAAGTTCCCTATAACAAAAGCTCTTTAGATTCAGAGGATTGTTTCGTCGCGGATTTAGGAAACAAGGTTTATATTTGGCAAGGCAATAGTTGTAGCGTGAAAGAAAAGGTAAAAGCAGGACAATGGGCCAGAAAGATAGATGCCGATAGAGCTGGCCTTCAAAATGAAGTAATTTTTGATGAGGGGGATGATGAGAAATTTTTGACAGCATTAGACAAGGGAGAGGATTACAAAGAATCTGATGCTGTTCAATTAAGAGCAGAGTCAGAATTAGAGCCAGAAACTCAAGCGGATAAGGCAGCTGAAACAATACAACCAGAACATAAGACAGAAATAAAGGAAGTGGTCACAGAGACTTTAGAGGAAGAAACTTCCACACCTGAGCTCAAAAAAGAAATATCTTCTAGTGCAGCCCCCGGAATGCCTGGCCAAATTGATGAGTCAATCATGACCATAGAAAAAGTGGAAGGTAGACGCAAGTGTCCTAAATGTGGAAATGAGGATAAATTAATGATCCATGAATCGGTTGATAAAAGCAACATTATTTTGGATTATCCGCGAATGTATGGAAAGAAATACAGATGTGGCCTCTGCGGATGTCT
>SDNN01000114.1 GCA_004524425.1 Promethearchaeota archaeon | reverse complement strand
CACCTATTGAATCTGGAATACGGTTGGCTTTTACTTATGGAATAACCTTAATAGGTTTTGTAAGAGGAAAAAGAATGAATATATATACTCACCCTAAAAGAATTTTAATTTAAGCTTCAAGCTATATTTAATTTTAAATTATTTTTCAGTTAATCCTATAAAGAATCATGTTATTTTACTCATAAACGTAATGTATTTCTAATAAAATAGAATCTAAATTCTTAAATAATCGAATTATTTTAGCATATTTAAACAATTTAATAATTTATCACATATTGGGATTCTTAATCTGCGTGGAGTATAATTGATAATTAAAATGAGTTGATTTTAAATCAAAATTGAATACAAATGGGCTATAATTTGCATTATTGGTGGATTTTTAATGATCATAGGAAATATAAGTGGATTGCAAATATTTGCTTTACTTTTAGAATTATATTTTGAATATGGTGAATCTTATTTAAGAGGAACAATAGGCAACACTTCTACAAGAGCCTTAACCATATTCCTAATGGTGATATTTTATATAATGGTAGCAGGAGGTATTTCTGTAATCATAGGGACTACCTTAGTCTTGGTGCATCTTCATAAAATAGGTAAATTAATAATTAGTTTGGGTACAGGCACTGGATTATTAGGAATCACGATATTCTTATTGATTGAGACTACAATTATAAATCCAATTAATAGCTGGTTAGATTTTGGTTTATTTATTTTTAGACTAGTTATAGATCTTTACTTTTTGGGTATTATTCTCGTGTTAATCGGGCGTAGAAAAATGAAAAAAATTAGTGAAGAGGATACAAATGAGAATCTCTTTTTACCTGCGGATTATGAAAAGGAGGATGAGATGGAGCGATCAGAAATTATAGTTAAATGTCCAGTTTGCAGTGCTGGAAATTCAAAAGTTGATAGTTTTTGCCAAAGTTGTGGAACTGCTTTAGATTACAATTTTGAACGCAATCTATAATTATTTTATTGAAAAAGGATCTTAAATGTTGATTAATTTAAATTTTCACTTAAGTAAAATCATAAAAACATCAGTTTAGACAAGAAAAAATCAACATTTCATGTGTTTCTTTAAAACAAGTCAATGGATACTCATGATTTCATAGACAAATGTTTTTATATCTTGATTTTATAAAATATTAAAAAAACACTTTTTTCTATAATTTTTTCAAATTAAATACCAAATAATACAAAGGTGAATTATTACGCAAAATAAGGGATCTATTATGGCGTGCATTATTGGAGGGATACTCATGTTGATTGCTTCAATTGTGGGTTCCGCCATGGCTTACAGGCTGATTATCGATTTCGTAGTGCAGAGATACCCTCAATATAGAAGCTCTCTTGAAATATTCCTAACAATATGTATAGTCATAGCAGCCGCAGGTGGAATATCTGTAATTGCGGGATCAGTGATTGCTATTAAAATAATTCCTATTGGAAAATGGATCATTGGGCTGGGAGCAGGAATGGGTTTAATAGGATTCTTGAGTTGGTTGATTACTGGAATAATTTCTGGCTCCATCACTGGTACAGTCCTTCAAATTTTAATAGGATTACTCACGGGACCGGCTAGTTATGGCATTATCGGAGTATTTTTGACGATATGGGCAAGGAGATTCATTAAAAGAAAGAAAGAAAAAGAAGAAGAGTAATTAAAAATATATTCATTCCTTTTTTTTTAATTTTTTATGACATGATACTCAACAAGTAATAAAATAAGGAAAAAAAAGATTAATTAAATAATATTTAAATTAAAGCCCTCTCACTCGAACTCCTATATACATGATTAACCAGCTTAGAAAAGTAAGAACAAATCCAGCGATTATTATATAAGTTGAATTAACTCCAATCATGCTCGAGAGGCCATCATAAATTTCCCAGATTCCAATAGCTATTCCGATAATTAACACTAAAAAAGAAAAGATGATTGTTCCTTTTGTAGGTGGACTATAAGACATTTGTAAATCACTTCAAAATTATTTTTAATATTATGGTTACGACAAATTTCTATTAAGATGAGAACATTTAAAAAATTATAGAAAAAAGCAAGAATCATCTTGGTCTTGCATGAAAATCACTTATTCATGTAAATATTTTTAATTCTCACGCTTATATCTCTTCAAAATAAAACTTAATATGAGTATAATTTTTATTTACTTGAATGAGTTTTTCGAAGGTTCTTATCTCTAAAACAAAGAACCAACCTAATGTAATTATATTTAACAAATTTTAAAACTAATTTAATATATAACCAAATAATAATTACATAAAAATAAAATATTAGATATAAATGGTGAATATTAAAAAATGCCGGTGCCTGTAGCCTTCATGCAGCTAAGCAGTTGCTGGGGCTGTCATCAAAGCTTATTGAATGCTCATTTAGGGCTCTTGCCTATCTTACCAGAGTTAGATATCGTATATTGGCCTGCTGTTGTTGATGTAAAGCATCATGAATTAGAAGCGATGAAGGACGGGGAAATCGTGGTAGGATTTATTGAAGGTGTTGCTAGAACGAAGCAAGATACTGCCAACGCTAAATTGATGCGCAAGAAATGTAAGGTAATTGTTGCCATAGGTGCTTGTGCTTGTTATGGCAGTGTAAAAGGCTTAGCAAACCTCTATGATAAAGAAGAATTAATTAATCGAAAATTTAAAGAAACAGAAGCGATTACTGATGATGATCCAAAAGAACCAACGGAACACGTGCCTGGCTTCGAGGAATTCATTGTCAATATTAAGGATATAATTGATGTGGACATGTTTATTCCCGGGTGTCCCCCCACAACGGATAACATCATAGCCGCAATATCATATTTACTCACCTTAGTTGGAGAAGGTCCATCGAATCTAGATAAAAATAAATGTGTTTGTGAAACATGCAATTTATTTGAAAAAGGCTGTTTTCTAGATGAGGGTAAATTATGTTTTGGACCCATAACTGCTGGGGGCTGTGAATTAATGTGTCCAAACAATGGAGATTATTGTTTTGGATGTTTTAAACCAACCAATAAACCTGGCAAAAAAATAGAACAACTAATGGAGCTCATTCAAAATATTGATACTTTATCACCGGAACAAGCAGCAAGTTTACAACATTTTCTAGATCTTTTCTTAGGGGTATCAAATATAACTAACTTCTATTTCCGCGGGGATTTGCTTCAACGATTGGCTTATGAGCCTGAAAGCTTCTCAACAAAAGAGATTGAAATTGGAGATAGAACAATATTAAGCCTTGATGTTGCCCCTACTGGAGTCAGCATGATAGATGAAATTATAGGTCAAGCTTTATTCATGCTTAGAGATGATCCTAATTTTAAATTCAGCTCTAAAACAGTATGTAGTCATTGTGAAAGAGAAGTTGCTGATAAAGTACCAACCGATTTAAAAAGAGATTATGAAGGTCTACCGACGATGGATAAATGCTTCCTAGAACAAGGATATATCTGTTTGGGACCTGTAACTCAGGCAGGATGTGGAGCCATATGTCCTAATAAAGCGAATGCACCTTGCCTTGGTTGTTACGGACCTCCTGTTGGAGTTAAAGATCAAGGAGCTAAATTTATAAGTGCTTTAGGTTCCTTATGTGCTGATCGAGATCCTGAAGAAGTAATGAAAATAATAAAGGATCCCGCTGGATTATTTAATAGATTTACATTAGCTGATAGTTTGCTTAAACATAAAAGGCATGATAAAATGGAGGTTGAATAAGAATGGTAAAAGAAATAGAAGTAGAACCCGTCACTCGATTAGAAGGGCATGGCGGATTAAGAATTGTCATAGGAGACGATGGAAAGGTCAAAGATGCGCAATTCAATATCACCTCCACGAGATTTTTTGAAAAATTTTGTGAAGGGCGTTATTGCGAGCACGTGCCTCGAATCACCCCAAGAATCTGCGGCATTTGTCCCATTCCTCATCATATCACGCCTACTAAGGCTGTCGAGGATGCGTGGGGCGTGGAGATACCCGAGCCCGCGAGAAAACTGAGACAATTAATCATGAACGCCAAGCAATATAGTTCTCATCTATTGCATTTTTATGCCTTAGCCGCACCCGATTTCTTGTTGGGACCGATGGCTGACCCTGCGTTGAGAAACGTGGTTCACGTCATCAATAAGATGCCCGATGTGGGAAAGATGGCTCTGAAGATGATGGATTTCGGCCAGAAACTTTGCGCAGAAATAGGTGGCAAATCAGTTCATCCCATTTCGGCAATTGTCGGTGGGATGAAAAAACCGATGGATGAGGATGCGAGAGACAGGTTTCTCAAGCAAGTAGACGAACAGATAGAATTCACCAAGAAGACGGTCGACATAGGCATCAAGGTCACGGAAGATTACTGGGATGTCGTGGCCAACGTAGGAGTCGTTCCTACTTATTATGTTGGGATGACCAAAAATGGCGTCCATGACATCTATGAAGGCGACATTCGAATCGTGGCCCCTGATGGTGATAAGATTGATTATGCGCCCCAAAAATACTTGGATGCATTAGGTGAACACATACCCGATCATTCTTATGCAACGCACATGTATTACAAGCCTGCTGGATATCCAGAGGGCATTTATCGTGCCAATTGCTTGGCAATGATTAATGCAGCGGATAAAATGGCCACGCCATTGGCTGATGAGGCGTTAAAAACCTTCAGAGAAAAACTGGGTCAAGTATCGCATCACACGTTCGCGTATCACTGGGCAAGGTTAATTGAAACGGTGGAAGCAATAGAAATCATCAAGACCTTGTTAGAAGATCCGGATATTTGCAATCCAGATTGCAAGACTCTAGATATCGAGCCCAAGGAAGGTGAAGGTGTGGGAATAACTGAAGCACCACGAGGGTTATTGCTCTATAACATCTGGTCTGATGCAGAAGGGATTTGCAAAAAATTAAATCTCTTGGTTGCGACGAACCACAATATTGCAGGGATTGAGAAGTCATTAATGCACACGGCGAAACAAGTGTTCGAAGACAAGGCCTTGGATGGATTAAAATTGCCAGATCCATGGATAAAATAATTCTAAAAAATATATAATTAATTTTTTAATTATTAAAATTTAATAAAAAAATAGAGTGATAAAAATGGTTGTTGTTGATTACGAACTTCGTAAAAAAGTAATGGATGCTCATATTCATGATAAATTAAAATATTGTTATCAATGTGCTCGGTGCACGGACGTTTGTCCTGTTGCTTATGTTACGGACCAAAGATATAATCCGAGACCCGTCATATTAAATTCATTCTTGGGTTTCAAGGATTCGATTTTCGGTCAAGAAAGCAATTTTAATTTATGGGGATGTACCATGTGCGATACGTGCGATGAAGTTTGCCCCCAGAAAATTGAACTGACAGAAATTTTCACAGTTTTGAAAAATATGAGCATAAAAATGGGAGAAGGTCCAGATTATTATACTACTCAAGCTTCAACGATATATGACACAGGTAAGGCAATACCAATGCAGCCAGCGATCGAAAGAAGGAGAAAAGATTTGGGCCTTCCAGAAATTGAGTCTCCAGATGAACAGGAGGTTCAAAAATTATTAAATGCTACAAATTTAAATAAAATCATAAAAAAATAAATAGGGAGGAATTAATATGGCAAAAGCAGTAGAATATAAAATGTTTGAAGGATGTACCATCGGAAATAGAATTCCATTCATTGAAGCTAGTGCACGAAAAGTATTTGATAAATTGGGGATAAAAACTTCTGAAGCCCCTTTTGCTTGTTGTCCAGATCCAGTAGGATTTAATTCTACTGATCACACTAGTTGGTTGGCGATGGGTGCAAGAAATTTGACGCTCGCTGAAGCAGAAGAAAAAGACATTGTCTCATTATGTAATGGTTGTTTTCAAACGTTAAAGGCGGTTAATCATGAATTAACCCATGATGAACATGAAAAAGAAAAAGTCAATGGATTTCTCAAAGCAATTGGGAGAGAATTCAAAGGAACGATAAATGTATACCACTTCGTCGAAGTACTCTATAATTTAGGACTGGATAAAATCAAGGAAGTGTTGAAAATAGATCTCTCTGGCATGAAATTAGCTTGCCATACGGGTTGTCACTATAATCGACCTTCTGAGATCATGCAAACGGATGATCCGATGAAACCTGTAAAATTAAGAGAATTAGTTGAGGTAACTGGTGCTACTGCCGTCGATTACGAAGAGGAAATGCTATGTTGTGGTTCTGGCGTTAGTAATGCGGAGGAGGAGCCTGGTTTACAAATATTAATAAATAAATTCAATAGCGCACTTAATGCGGGAGCAGAAGCATTCGTGGTTGTGTGTCCAGCATGCTTTCAACAAATGGACACCAATCAAAGAAACGCAGGAAAACTCGCAGATACTGAATTTAAAATACCAATATTGTACTTGACAGAATTACTCGCACTCGCGATGGGATTCAAAGCAGATGACTTAGGTTTAAAATTTCACCGCGCTAGATTGACTTCATTGCTGGAAAAATATAATCTCAAGTAGATTATAAAAAAACCCGATTTAATTTTAATAAGAATCATGTTTTAATCATAAGAAAAAATAAAATAAATAACCAAGGAGTTTGTAAAAAATGAGTGAAGACGTACCAGAAGGGGTCATAAATCTCTTAGAAATGATTGTTCGTTGCTATGATTGTTGACTATCGTGTGCTGCTCATATTACTGTCGTAGACGAAGATGGTAAAGAGATTTTCAGACGTAAATTACACGTTGGTTTAGGATGAACATCCAATAAAAAATTGAGATTGGATTTGACTGCCCTTGCGCGGGTAAAACCAACAAAAAATATTATTTTTCTGTATTTTTTATAGTTATCATTAATCTAATTTTATACCAAAAAGATTAAACCCATCTACTTTTGTTATTTTTACATTAATGAATTCGCCATATTCTCCATTATAATCATCTAGAAAAACGTTCTTATAAGCCATATTTCGACTAAAAGCTTGATTTTTTTGAGAACCACCATGCAAGACTAAAACTTCACATTCTCTATGCATCCATTTTTCATTCATGGTAAAAATACTATTTCTAAAAACTTTTGATAACCGCATGGATCTTTTTTTAATTATCTTATTACTTAATTGATTCATTTGTTTTGCCTTCGTATCGGGGCGTGCTGTAAATTTTGATATGTTTAATATTTCAGGCTTTAGCCATTTAATGAAATTGATGGTTCTGTAAAAATCATATTCAGTTTCACCAGGGAAACCACATATAATGTCCGTAGAAATAGTGATATCATGGAATAAATCTCTTAATTTTGCAATTCTATTAACAAGTTCAGGAATGGTGTATGGGCGATTCATTAATTCAAGTATTTTATCACTTCCAGATTGGATCGGCATGTGTAAAAATTTATAGACCTTGCTTAGATTGAAAATTGAAAGGACCTGGTGCATATTTTCAACTAAAAACCGTGGATTTATCATTCCAATTCTCAAATAAAATTTATAAGGCAAGTCAACTATCATTTTAACCAGATCGTGAAGGTTGATATTATCATATTCATAAATACCACAATCTTGGGATGTTAAATAAATCTGTTTAATCCCTTGTTCTAATTGATATTCAACATTTTTTACAATGTTTTTGGGATTATAAGATTTTAATCTCCCGCGCGCATTTTTCACGCAACAATATGTACAAGACCCTTGACAACCCTCTGAAATTGGAATGATGCCAGTTATCTTTTCCCTTGAATAATCTATTAAAAAATTAGCCTTATCAATCCGATCCTTAGATTTTATTATGATGTTTCTTTCTCCATTTTTTATGCGCTCGAATATTTCGGTAATTTTGTTTATACTATTTAGGTCAATTATGGCTGAATAATTTGGAATTATCGTTCTAATTACTTTTATATAATTTTTAGCAATGAAAGGTAAACATCCAGCAATGATGATATGCTTATCATGATTGTGGGAATATAGAGCATTTAATTGTTTTAATCTTGCTTTTATTTTATTCTCAGTTTGTTCCTTTACGGCACATGTATTAATTATTATATAGTCTGCCTCTTCTATTGATCTTAAGATATAACCTGACTTTTTAAGAAGGTCAGACATTATATAAGAATCTGCTTTATTTGAGGTACAACCGTAAGTTTCAATATAAAACGACATGTTTAAAAAATCATGAATAAATTTTCCGAATCCCTAGCAAGCCATGAATAACTTCCTAAGTTCAGTTCATTTGGAAAAGATTTAATAATTCATGAATGATGTAATATAATATCGAAAAAAAGTTTTTTTAAACAAGAAAACCAAATTTTAACCAGTAATTTTCAATTAATTCAGATGATATAGCATGGGAAAAAAAATCAAATTCATGTATTGTAACTATTGTCAGAAAGAGGTACATGAACCTGTGAAAAAGCCTCTTGATTCAATGACAAAGACAATTTGGATTATCATTGCGATTGCTACCCTCGGTATAGGTGCTATTGCTTATTTAGTATATAATAAATACATGAGAAAAAAGAATTATTGTCCTACTTGTCATTCACAACTGGTTTTTTCTAAGGAACCCTTCGAAAAACCTAAACTTGTAGAACACTTAACTGCCAAGGAAAAAGTGATAGCCAAGGTAGAAAAAAAATCTCAGGCGAAAAAAACTAGTAAAGCTAAATCTAAACCTTCAAAGAAAAAAAAAGAGGGTATAAAACCAGAAGAAAAATTAATATGTCCATTCTGTGGGGAGTTATTGGATGAAAAATATGCAACTTGTCCTTATTGTCAAGAACCACTTAAGCTTTAAAAAAAATGAACTAACAAACAATAATTTTATTTGTAAAAAATAAAAAAGAAATTTAAAATAAGAAAAATAAAAACATTATATTAAGAATAAAACAATTAAATAAAAAATAGAGGATGAAACATGTCGCCAAGAACTTCAAGAAGAAGCCCTAAAAGAGAAGCTGGACCTCTTGATGAATATAGTACGTGGAACGTACGAATAGCAAGAGCTTTTTATTTTTCATTCGTTGCTGCCTCTGGAATAGCTGTCGTGGGCATTTGGGTAACCATTTTAGCAGCACTTGATCCAAAAATATGGGAGCAATATCTTTCACTCGATTTGGGTTATCAAATTGCCATTATCGCAGGATTTGTAACTGCACATTTGATTATTTTAGT
>SDNN01000113.1 GCA_004524425.1 Promethearchaeota archaeon | reverse complement strand
TATAGCTTCTTATTTTCAGCCAGAATTCTTTTTTGGGCTTCAAGGTATAAATCGTATATCTTTGTTCTTTGCTGTACTTTTAAATGAGGTTTATAATATTCTCCAACGGTAATCCCTTTTGAATCAAATAATGTTATTAATATGGTATTATAATTCTTGCTGATTTCTGCGAATAGATTGGAAACCATCTCAATTTTATCAAAAAGCAGGGAAAGCCCGCTTGAAAAGCTGTCCATGATGGATTTTATGTCATAAATGGAGGTCTCGAAGAAGAATATGTCAAAATCATTGGAAAATTTTGCGAGAATTTGTTTTAGCGTGAGAATTTTTTGATTTATCACTCTATTTTTAACGAGTTTAGGGTCAACTTTATGAAATAGAATTAAGATGGGAGGATAAAATTGCTCCTCCTTACAATAAATTAATATTTGTTCTAAATAATCAATAGATTGATTATATCGATCAAAATCTTGGGTATCGATTACATAATAAATTAAGTCCGTGCCTCCTAAATACTTTCCTGGATTTTTTAAATAGTTTTCTCTGTATTGTGCTTGCCCCCCAAAATCAAGTCTGATGAATTCAATTCCTAAAAATCTAAACGTGTCCCGTCGAATTTTCTTTGTTGGTGTGATATCCACTACTTCATCTTCAAATCCAAACCTTTTTGTAATGGCTGTAATGATGCTAGTTTTACCGGCATTATCCAATCCGAGAAAGGCCACCTTACGTACCATGTTACCCAACCTACATGAATTTAATATTTGAATAAAATTGAACTAATTATTATCTATCTATTAATTGATAATAAATATTACTTTTAAATTTGAATAAATCGTTAAATTTTTTTTAGTATTTAGCCGCCAGAAATTGGAGCAGACAAGTAGATTTTATCTCCTTCTTTCAATTTTGTCTTATATTTTTTTAAGTAGTTTATATCCTTGCCATTCACCAATATAAGCATGTTTTGGCTAATCTTTTTTTTGTTTTTATTTAACAAATTCCCATTAAGTAGGTCCTTATATTCCTTTATAAATTGTTTTATGACATCATTAACGGTCTTTCCTTCATATTCGATTCTTTTTTCTTTAATTTTAAGCCAGAATATGTTCAATAAATTTAATTCGACTTTGGGCACATTCAGTCAACTTTTCTCAGTTTTTATTATTTAGAGTTCAGTATGATCAAATAATTAACTCTTAATTTTGCTAAAATTATCATGTTTTTAAAGAGTGATCATGATATTTAATAAATTGAGAATTTTGAATTTATCTTTCCCTATATACGCTATGATATTGTCATGTTTAGTTTTCAAGCAAAAATGTATGATTGCCGTAAGGATCGCTAGGTATTGTTTTCCTTCCATAAATATACTGCCATGTTCTTTTGCCAATAATTGAAACCTATCGGGCAAAATCTGTTTCAGTTTACCACGAATCCACGTTCATCTATTTTATAAGGAATGTTAAAAAAAATAAAGAATATATGAATCAATTTTATTTGGCTGAAATGGTATCGCCTTTTCTTACCCGGATTTCTTCGATTTGTTTTTTCATTTTTTCCACTTCTTCTCCTGAGGGATAAAAAAATAACGGGATCAATGCAATCACCAATGCTATGAAAGTAAAGAGCCCCATTATTAATCTAATGCCTAATATTGCAGTGGCTGGTTGAATATTATGGATAACCTCTCCTGTGCGAGGATTCACGGTATCGCTTACAAATCCTGTAAACAATAGGGTAAGTGCCAAGATGGCTTGGGCCAATCCAATTGCTGGTTTAGTAAATAACGCATTAGTGCCGAAAAAGATTGCCTCTCTCCTTCTATTGGTGGTTAATTCATCATAGTCTGCTGACTCTGTCATCATGACATTGGGATAAATCATGGTCACTGAAGCACCAAACCCTGCCAATCCTAGTGCAATTATGATTTGCCAGTACTCCTGGATAAAAATCAACGTAACTAAAGCAAAGGCCATTACTATGGTGGCAAACATGACGGCTTTTCGGAGATCCCATTTTTTTTGTAGTTTTGGTAAAATAATGAAACCTGGTAAAGCACAAATTAAGAAAATAGCTACGAGAAAAGTGGCTTGAAATCCTTCGACACTTAAAACGAATGTTGCATAAAAAACAATATTAGCAATTAGGATAGCTGTAGTGAATTGAACGCAAAAATTCCATCCGACAAATGCCATGAATGGTTTATTTTTAATGCATCCTTTTAAAGCAGTGCCTAAGGCTAGAGGAGTCTCTTCTGGGGGAATGGGTCTTTCTTTTATTAGAAAACTAGGAATAAGTAAGGCGAGTAAACCAAGAGAACTTCCCACCACTACAAATATTTGAAAGGCTCTGATATTTTCTTTAAACAATAATGGACCAATATATGCGATGGCGATTCCAACTGTAGCAAAAACCCAAGCTAACGTGTTAATATTAGTACGGGTTTGAGTATCAAAAGATATTTCACCCAATAATGAATTATAACATCCCGCAACAAACGTATAACATCCATCAAATATCAAAATGAACACAGTAAACCAGATTATGAGAGCTAATTCGGCCTGCACTAAGGGTAAGAATAAAAAAATACTTGCTACAAACCAGATAGGTGAGAACAGTCGCATGTATGGAATGCGCCGTCCCCATCGAGTTCTCGTATTATCGCTCAACCATCCAAAAATAGGATCGTTCAAGGCATTCCAAATGTTATAAAAAACCAGCATTACTATGGAATAAGCAATGTTATCAATACCCATTATATTGAGCCAGAACCATGCTGTTGAACTTGCTTGAATGCCATTATAAATCTGAGTTCCAAATAACCCAACTGCATATGTTAATTTTTTCTTCAGTGGGACGTTTCTTACGAGTATATCATCAGAAGAATTGCTTAATTTTTCATTTACACTCACGCTTATCAACTTATTTGATATAGTTTCGTTTTATTTAAGACTTCTAATATTAAATCATTTAAATTTAAGGATTTATATAAAGTTTTTAGTTCCTTGATGTCTATTGTCTGATTTTGCGGTTTGAATTGACAGTAATCAATCATTTTAAGTTTCCTTGAAATATTGGTCAAAAATTCCTTTAATTGAGCCTCATCAAAAGCAACTATGGGTGTAAAAATCGGATATTGTGAAAACAGGTAATTGAGAGCCATTGATTGAAGGTCAACCTCATCTGAACAATAATTTAAATTGTTCAAGCTGACTCCGTCAGTGATTGCTTTTACATTATCATATTCTTTTGCCTTCTGATCATTTAACATCCGTGAAATAATATCAAATCTGACCAATCTACAAAGTGCACAGAGAGTACTTGGATTATTAACATTTTGCTTGATTTTTTTTAAAATATCAACGATATTGATGACTTTTATATTCAAGGACGACAATGGTATGAATTTCAACACTTCTTTCCAATTATTTTTTGAAAACTCTACAACCTTCTCATTTTCCGTTAACAAAAAGAGAATGGGAAAGATTCTGCAACCTCTTCGCATTACTAAAAAACCTGCCATTAAATCATGTATTCTACTAACATCCATGCACACCACTTTCTTGTGATCTTCAATTGGTAACCCACCCCAATAATTTTTCACGATATCAGTATAGACGTATGAAAAATCATTCCGTACTTCTATAAAAATCGTTTTATCAGGATTAGATAAGTTAACTTTAAGATTTAAATGGGCTAACTGTTCTAATACAGCTTTTCCAACTTTTTCCGCAACTTCAAGAGAAGTATATTCATGCACTCCAGATCGTTTTACTCTTAATGCGAATGAATCGTTTTGTGATAAAATTTCCTCGCAAACTTCGATAGTTCTCTTCGTAATATTAATAATATTATCCGATGTTCTTAATGCGGGACTATATGATTCGATTCCAAATATATTATCTAAAACCCTTGCCGCAGCTTGTATGTCTTTGTTTTTAAAGAAGAAGAAAATCCTAGAAGAATCTTTACTCAATTGATATTTATTGAATTTTACTTGAGCTTTATTTAATCCCCGTTTTATGTTATTCATTAAAGTTTTCAACATCCTTATACGGACTTTCATGGATTTCAGCCATATTTCAGGGGATGCATTGATTTTTATCAAATTATAAGATTTCAATAGCTTAATATCATTCATCTTGACATGTACTTGCCTAAGTAATTATTTCTTCAAATAATATTTTATGGGTTTTATGCGGCTTTTAAATCAAGTCAATATGGTAATGTTATATTTACCTATATTTCTTTTTTTACCCGTATCTAAATCGTGCTCGGTTAAAATTACATACCCATCTTTATATATCGTAATTTCAATAAACGCAGCGTTAAAATGATCTCCTTTCAAATTTCCTCCGTTTGAGATTATTGAATTTTCCACTTTTACATTAAAAGAAATGCTGGGTGTATTATTCAAGACAAGTCCTATCCTTGAGCGTGCGATCTGAGATAACACATCTCCTGCATCGGTTAATTCAGTTCGCCATACACTTAAAGGAGTGGGAATTAGACTATGAAAACAACAAATACCAAAAATTTTTTCATGACTTAAGGTCAGTACTTTTTCTATAAATTTATGTAATTTTTTTCTTCCAACAAACCCAATCTTGGAATCTGGAGTGGTTGAATTAATTCCCCTGAAATAAATTTTATCATTTTCAAATAACGGATTCAAATCACCAAGGTATTTATCCCAAAATTGCCAAGCAGGTGGTTTAGAATCCGTAAATCCGGGAACTGCCAAATATGGAAATTTTATTTTATTTAATTTTTCTTTAGCAATTTTAAATTCTTGCTCATAACTATTACTTGTCAAATTTCCAGCATGGACCACTAAATCGATATCTTCCATCATGTTTATTTCTTTTAATGCCTTATCAAAATTGGTAACTTTATCTGAAGCTTCTTCCGAGATTAATGAATTAGATAGCTGGATAAATTTACAATATGGTTCCTCATCTGATTTGATTTCCCGCGGATGATAATAATTAATTGTTCTATTTATTTGTTTAGTGAATAAAGATCTTTCCAATGTTGGAATTATTCTAAAGTGCAGGGTGTTATTTTCAATTTCTAATATGTTGTACGTAAATAATTCCCGATAACGAGTTTTATTACAACAAAAAGTACCCGAATTAAAAATATATAAATTTTTTTGAGTACTACTTACCGTATATAAGTTTGAAATATGTCTATGACCATTTAATACTAAATCTGCCTTAGTTTCAAGCAACATCCTTAACATGTTGCCTGAATCATCGATGGCAGAACGCTCCTTTCCCGTATTGGGTATCGGTATGAGTTGATGATGAAAACATACCACTTTGATCTTGTCTTTTCTTTCAGGGGCTACTAATCGTTTTCTGATTGCTTCAATGGTATTGTGATGAATAACACCTCCGGGTAAATCAGGTTTAGTAGAATCGATTCCTATAATGTATAAACTTTCATCTTCATATTCGAAATGTCTCTCTCCCAGGATTTCTTCAAAAAGTAAATATCCCACATTTAAAGCATCGTGATTTCCTATAAGATAATAAAGCGGAGCTTTTGAAACTGGCTTGAATTGTTTATATAAATCAAGTGCATATTCATAATCTAATAACGTACCTGTATCAGTAATATCGCCTAAATGTAAAAAGATGTCAACATCTTTTATTTTGTTGACTTTTTCCATGCCCTTTTCAAAAGCATGAAGATTGAAATTTGTGCCAGTCGGGGTGATATGGGTATCAGAGATTATAACTATTCTCTTTTTGGATTTGACTTTTTTTCGTTTCTGAATTTCTTTATCTACAAGCATGGTTCTTCTAATTTAATTTCAATTTTGCGGGATGTCCCTGATAAATTGAATTTTCTTCTAAGATCATGTTATGATCAGTGTATGAATGTGCTGAGAGTTTTGCTCCTTTCTTTAATCTTGTTCCGGGTAACAAAACACATTTGGCTCCAATCAACACGTCATTTTCACATCTGATTCCTTTCAAGATGAAATTTTCTTGTTCAATCCCAAAACTCAATAGAGTGCTTGCCATGCCAATTATAACATTATCACCAATATTAATAAATTCTGATGAAATCCATGAATTATCACATATGCTATTCTTTCCAATTTTCACTCCAAAAAAACGCAAAACAAACCGATTTTTAAACCAGGGAAACGGATTTGAGGCCAAGATGAATAAAGGCCACTTCTTGACTACATTTCGAATGTTCCAATATAAATAATCTCTATCATTAATAGAACGTTTAAAGATTCCTTCTTTTGGTTCATGAATCAAATTAATGATTGTCAAGATCAAAACTGATATAATTAGAGCACTTATTTGAGTCAAATACATCGCCAAGATTAGGTTGAAAGGCAATAATAAGAAAAAGAGCAAATAGCGATCTTCTCTCCAAAAAATTGTGATATACATGTATTCAAATAAAGAGAGAGGTACTAAACTGAAAAGAATGATCAAAATATAAATTATTAAATATTTTCTACGAATTCTCTCATCAATCGGTGTTGGTGATTGTCCTTTCAAAGAAGCAGGTTGAAACAATTCTTTTAATCACCTTTTCCTTTATTTCCTCGATCTTCAGTCTTTATTTTTTCCACTTTTTGAACTGATTCTTCTAAGGTCTGAATGGGAAAACTCATTGAAACGGGTATGCCCACGTGAATTAAATCACCTTCTAAGTTCTGATCAACCCACGTATAGCTATTAGCGCCTAAAACAGCTCTATCCTCCATTATGGTTCCAGGAGATATAATGGTTTGGGGTCCAACCACGCACGCTTTTCCAATTTTCACTTTTTTAATCACAACCTTATCATGATAAATTAAATGAGAAAAGATGCAAATGTTCAAAGAGGTCATGGTATAATCGCCAATCTCGACGAATTTTGCAACGGGATCAATATACCCCTCATAAGCTACTACATTCTTACCAATTCTAACTCCAAACATCCGATAACAAGCGATATCTATCCATGGAAGGGGGCTCACCCTGGCTAACCACATGGGAAAATAAGAGGCCCAAAATCGGCGGTGCATGTATTTCCATTCCTTGGTTCCTTTTTCAAAAATGCCTTCTTCTGGGGGACAGGCCTTATTCAACACTCGCAAGATTATTGAAGAAATGAATATCACTGAAAAAGTAAACAAGAAAATATTACCATAAAGATTGAGAGGTAAAAGAATAATTAACACCCAAAAAAGAAGTTCATCATCAGTTATTACCATTGGAAAGAGAAGATTACCAGAAATAAAATAATAGAGATGGTTCCAATACCATAAGTTAGCTAAAATTAGGATCACCATGCCAAAATAGAATTGAAATAGGATTATCAAGGTAAAAGGGGTCTTATACACTCCAGAAGTGGAAATAAATTCAATTTTCTTAAGTGAATCCTCTTTATTTTCCAATTGGTTCAGCCAATTCAAATATCATTTTATTTATAATATATTATTATCAAAGAATATATATATTCACGTGATTGAGGTGATGATAAGATGCAATTTGAGTTTCAAAACGAAAATTTACAATTTCCTTTTTGGATCTTTTTTTAAAAAATAGTTAAAAAATTATTTATAAGAATAATCTTATTATAAAAATATCATATTATTAAAAACTCAATATTTTCTATAGAAGTAAAAAATTAAGAGGTCAATCATAATAGGTGATTATAAATGTCGGTAGACTGGGCCAAGGCCGAGGAGCATCCAAATAAGTCTCAAAAAGTAGAAGGCAGATTTCTCTTGGACCTACGATCAAAAGTAAACGATCTTGAAAAACAGTTAACGGAATCAAGAGAGGAATCAGCTAAGTTGCAAGAAAATCTTGATGCAACTACAAGTGAACTTAATAATACCAAGGCACAATTAGATTCGACTGCTTCAGAACTTGATCAAGTAAAAGCCGAGCTTAATGAGAAAGATGCTAAAATTAATGAATTAAATCAGCAATTAGAAGCATCTAATAATCGAATTTCTGAGCTCGAGGGGCAAATCTCCGATTTTGAAGGAAAAATCTCAGCATTAACGGGTACTTCTGGAGATTTGACTTCCCAATTGGAAAGTGCCGGCAATAAAGTATCTGAACTTGAAAGCAAGATAAACGATTTACAGGGACAGGTTGATGAGGCAAATAACATTATCTCTTCGAAGGATGAAGAAATTAACAGGTTAAAAGGAGAGGAGCAATCAATAGCTTCTGAGAAAGATGCTGAAATCAACAGGTTAAAGGCAGAATTAGAAGAGATTAAAAGTAAAGAAACCGGAGCAGAAGCTCAATTCTCTCAGCTCAACTCTCAAATTGCAGAATTAAACGGAAAAGTCGAAAGTTTAAATAAGACTATCGCAGAAAAAGATAACACCATGGAGGAATTAAATAAAACGCTTTTGGAAAAAGATTCCTTGATCGAATCTCAAAATGCACAACTAGATTCCTTACAAGCCGAGCTTGGAGAGTTAAAACCTCCCGAGATAGGAGCGGGTGGTTTTGTAAGTGATGAAAGAATCACGTGCCCCATGTGTGGAGCAGTAGGCGGAGATATAAAGACCGTTGAAGATAAAACGAAAGTTTTGAGCTATGTTGGTCACATTCCAATGTACGCCAAAAAGAATGTGTGTAAGAAGTGTGGTTACGAATTTTAATTTTTTTTCAATTCTTTTTATTTTTTATATCATAATCGTTTTTGAATTGTTCCTCTTGAGATTTTTGAATTTTTCATTAATTTGAGAATTTTTTAAAAATTTTAATAAATTTTCCTCCTTTTAATAAAATTATGGCACAAAATTCAAAAAAGAAGTTCATTGGAACTTTACCTCAAAAAGAATTATTAAAGCTATACAAAAAACACGTGAACGGTCCTAAGGTGCAGATCTTCAAGGGCCTTGGTTTTGGAGTAATCCCCGGGGAAAGAGAAGGGGTAAAATTTAAAACATTAGCGGGTCCCAAACCTTCTGATCCTCCGATGGAGATTTATAATTGTAGATCAAGCGGTGGAGTTTTTAATCTTGGGCATCATAATCCTCAAATAGTCCAAACTTTGAAAGATGCTCTAGATGGAGGTTTGGATCTTGGAGATCACATGTTATTATCGGAATGGAGAGCCAAATTAGGCAAAAAGTTGGCAGATTTAATGCCCCCTGGAATCACGAAAACAACGTTTGGCGTTTCGGGTGGTGAAGC
>SDNN01000112.1 GCA_004524425.1 Promethearchaeota archaeon | reverse complement strand
CCCATTTCTTCCATGAGTTCCACGATTTCTAATCTGCCTTGCTTTGCTAACTCAGTAGGAAATACGTCTCTATTACCTACGATGATTCCAAAGGTTATTTTTTCAAGTTTTTTACTATAGAATGCCATTTTTCTTATCACCTTGATAATTAAATTAAGTAGATTAATTACTGGTATGTATTTATCTTTTTTTTGATATTTAGTAAAAATTTTGATTAAACGAACTTATAATATTTTAATATATATCCAGATATCATTTGGAGATATAAAATTCTTCGTGAAATCAGCATTTCACGATCTAATATAACTAAGAGGCAATAAAATGATTGCTTATTTAAAAAAAAAGATTTAAAATATTTTTTTTAATTAATCTTAGCTTTTAGGATTTTATGAATAAACTAGCTACTTTTTCCGGTAAAAAAAATCCAAAATAATAGCAGATACTAGACGTGATTAATAGAATTCTAGTGATGACTAAGGTAATAAAATCCATGGGAAAGATAAGAGCGTCTAATGCTGCTCCAATTAGAAATAGTAAGAAAGCAGCAAATAAGAATCTGCCTTTGATTTCGGTTTTTTTGTCATCTGATTTCATTGAAACATAAGAAAACCTGAAACCTGTTAAAACCAGTGTTAAAAGAGCACTAATTTGAAAAATCACAACAAAATCAGCTTGTCTTGCGGTGAATCTTTCACTAATAACTCCTACTAATGTAGTGTCAATCGAGAGTAAGATAATGATTAGAACATCATAAATAACGGAAATAATGATTAAAATAATGAGTATCAATTTCTCTCGTTTAACCTTTAAAATTTCACAATATGAATAGATCCAAGATACAACTGATACAGGTATGAATATATTCACTATTAAAAGGAACGTAAAGGCGTCTAGTGGTTTTCTAGTGAAAAGAAAGCTTATTAATGATAATATTTCACCCCACCATGGCGTGGTCAAACAGATCCATGCGATTCCAACAGTAAGAAGAGTTTTTTGTTTAACCTTAAAATATTTTGTTAAAATCCTAATCCCAATAATTAATGATATTACCACCATTACTAAACTTGTGAGAGATTGGCGTAAAATTTCAGGGGAAAGTTGCTGCAAGATCATGGATGCATCCTCTTTTCTTAATTTATCAAATAAAATTGTATGTTAAAATATACGCTAAACAACTAATAATTGCTGTGATATATAAATTTTTGCGAGGTTAGATAAATTGAGGGCAATCATGTAAATCATGTGAATTATTATTATACCTTTCCAACTTTTTTAATTCAAGCTTAGAATCTTTTACGTGATGCAGAACCTATCATAAAATCAAGGTTCAAATCAAATGACAAATTTAATTTTATTAATAGAATTTAACAATTTAATCCTTAGTATAAATTAGTCAAAAGCATGTAATGAAACACAAAAATAACTTAAGCAGAATAAAAGATCGTTTTTTTATATTATGGCAATATAAATTTTTTAGATGTGCTGTTTTAATTCATTTGGCTTATTTTGTTATTTCGCTAGTTTTAGTTTTGACGATTTTGAGAGGGCAAAATGATTTTCTTATTTATTATACAGCAGGAGGGGTATTTTATAATAATCCTAATAATTTATACGTCCAAGATCAGTACATATGGGACTACAGATACCTCCCATTATCCGCTACTTTTTTTATTCCTTTTTATCTCTTAGGTTTTGATCTGGGCTTTATTTTATTTCACACGTTAAATTTAATTCTAAACCTCATGATATGCAAGTTATTATATAAAATAATCATCTTAGTGAGGGGCCAAGATCATGAGAAAGATGATAGACGGATCATATTATACATGAGCGTGTATTTAGTTGCCGCCCCTCAAATGTTCAATTATATTCTCGGTCAAATTAATTTATATATTACCTTCTTCATGTTAGTAGCACTCTACATATTCTTGATGCATGAAACCTTAAAATGGCAATTCATCGGAAGCATGATTTTGGGGGTTAGTATCATATTAAAACCGACCGCACTCTTGTTAATCCCGTTTTTATTAGTTTTTAATTACGATGTGATTCAAAAGAAGCTAGATTTCGATCTCATGAAGAGTTTCGCCCGGATAGCGGGGGTATTATTTCCGATTTCATTAAACATTATCATTTTCATATTATACCCAAAATTATGGGATGGGTTTATCGAAACTAATTTTACGGGAGGAAATCCCCTAACCCTGAATTTTTCCTTTAGCATCACTAAAATTGTATTGAATTTTTGTTACATGTATAATGTTCCATTCAATCAAATGTATGTGTTTTTAATCATTTTTGGAATATTGGGATTTTTGGGATATACATTTTACCTTTTTGGCAAATATCATAAAAGAGATGCAATTATTTATGGATTTACCTTTGGATTGGTAATTACCTTATTGGTATATTTTGATTCTTGGGATCATCATCTTCTAAATTTAATTCCATTATTAATGATAATTATATTTAATTTGCCCCGACATTCAGAATTATCTGATAAATACTTTAAAAAAGGATTTTTTTTCTTTAGCTTTTTTGATCTGGCTTTTATGGGATTATGGTTCATCACTATAATTTTTTGGTTTCCATATAATTTTGCAAGCACGATCTTTTTAATATTAGTTTTTTATGGCTTGAGTAAGCATAGTCTTTCGGCAGGAGATAATTCAAATATAAATAATTTCAACAAGGGAGCAAGGGATGATGGCTTCTAAATTAAAAATTTTCTTGATCAGCTACCTTTTGTTAATAATAACATCTATGGTTTTCATTCCTAATGCTCATGCCATCAAATATGAAGTGGGATTGAAGGAGGGAGAAGAATATATTTGGAATTGCAATGTTTGTGATAAGAACAAAATGCAAGAAGTATTTGGGGATGATTGGGATGAGGAAGATGCGGAATTTTTCGAAGATTTAAGGCAAAACAGTAGAATGAGATGGATTATCGATGAGATTGATAACAACGAAGAAGTTTATTTAGAACAAACTGAAGATAATGAGACAGTTTTTAGTATTGAATATAAAAAATGGAGTTGGACTAATAAAGAAAGATGGGGAAGCAAAGATGATGTTGAGAAGTCTTACCAATTAAAAGATCCTAAAGATTATCCCGATGATTTTGACTTTCCTCAATTTGTTCCCATATGGATTCCACTACCTTTTGGAGATTATTTGAAAAACATGGATTTAGATTATGAATATACTATAGATTCAAGAGTTTTACCTTCTATTTCATGTAAAATTGATAAAAATGAACTCGATGATGATTATCCTAAACAGGACATAAAGATTGTTGCTCTTTACACGGATCAAGGGCTTCTCAAATCATATAAATTATACATTAAAGATAATCAAGTCATTGTAGATATTTCATTAGAAACTTTAATTACTCATAATTTCATAATAATATCCATTATAACTGCAATAATATATGTGGCTATTGTTTTATTTATTTATAGAATGTTAAAAACGTAAATTAAAGCTTAAAAATTAATGTTTTCAACAACAGGGGATCTATAAATGGAAGTCATACCCGCAATAGATATCAGCGGCGGTAAATGCGTAAGATTGTATAAGGGTCAGAAAGGAACAGAGAAAGTTTACTATGAGAATCCCTTAGATGCATTAAATTTTTGGATAGAAAAAGGAGCAAGTAGATTACATTTCATAGATCTTGATGGAGCATGGGGTTCGACAATAAATAAGGATCTTCTTAAAAAAATGATATTAATAGGAAAGAACAAGGTTAAAATACAAGTTGGTGGAGGCATAAGAACCATGGAAGCTGCTGTAGATATCATAAATTCGGGAGCAGATCGCGTGATTATCGGGACCCTAGCCATAAATGAGCCTGGCATCATTAAAGATCTCTCAGAAAAATTGGGAAAAGAACATCTAATAATTGCATTAGATTATAAAGGGGGTAAAGTATCTACTCATGGTTGGACCGCAGAAACAAATAAGAATCCATTTACGTTTGGAAAAAAAGTTGCTAAATTGGGCGCGGGATACATTCTTTTCTCTTCAGTGGAAGCCGATGGTGCATTTATGGGTCCAGATCTAGAAAACATTGAGAAAATGATGAAAACTGTTAAAATACCAGTCTATGCCGCAGGAGGCATCAGAAATGAAGAGGATCTTAAGGATCTTAAAAATCTTGGCGTATACGGCGTGATTGTGGGAAAAGCGTTCTATGAAGGAAAACTTCCATTTTCAATAATCAAAAATTCTAAATATAATATCTAAATTATTAAAAATTATTAAATCATAGAAAAATAATTAAACTAAAATCCAAAAAAAATGGACCAATACCTCTTTTTTCAAGAATACTTGATTATCCTCATACCAGCTTTTTTATTAGGCTTGCTTCATACTTTAATGCCTTGTGAAGACAAATCACTTTTTTGCTTCTATAGTTTTGGCATAAGTAAAAATACGAAAAACAGTTTCATAATATTGATTCTATATGGTCTTGGTTTAATGACGGCAAATTTAACCATTGCTATAATTACAGTATTAATTAGTTTGGTCCCATTAATTATATTCCCTGCTTTTGTTTCAGATCCCTATGCGATAAATTTCTTTGGGGCTTTCTCTTCTACTTTTGTTGCAATATTTTTTTTATTTTTCGTATCTCGAAAAGATTACACACCTCATTCAAAACATAAAGAAGAGATTATAAATTTAAATTGGGATAAAAGGCGAACTCCATATCTTCTAGGAATCTTATCTGGATTTCCCCCCTGCATATTTGAATTATTTATTTATTCGCAATGCTTAATTTTTTCACTAAGTTATGGATTTCTGGAAGCTTTATTAATAGTATTCTATTTTTCTCTTGGTACCTTCATTGGACTCTTTCCATTAGCTGTAGCTAAGAGAGGATTCGAACAAAAAGGGAAAAAAGAAAAAGTGATTGGTAGAAATAAGATTTACATAATCATGTTTTTGATAATTGTCTTAGTAAATACCACGATAATGATACTAGCTTTTTTAAGGATTCACATCTTTCCAGTAGAAAACTTATAATTATTAAATAAAGATTTTTTATGAAATATTCATATAGCTAGATTAAAAAATCAAATTTTGGACTATAGAAATTTAAAAACATCTCATTGAGATCACTATTGTAAAGAATTTAAGGATGAATTTTTTTTAATATATTATAGTGAAATTTGTGAGAAAGTTACAACAAACAAAATCATGACAGATAAATGCTTATTCTGTGATTCTAAACAGATTGATTATACTTGTGAAAAATGTAATTCAAGTTTCTGTATTAATCACATGGCTACAACTGAGCAATGGGAATGTAAAAAACATCCTGAAGTTAAATACTCAAAAGCAGAAGCATCCGAGAACAACTTTAGATGTAGTGTTATAGAAAATAGTAAATGCCCAGATTGTGGTTCTTTGTTAAGAGTAAAAAGGTTGTCTTCTGGACAATATTATTTAGATTGCACGAAATGTGAATGGAATTCCTACTTGAAGACTCCTGGTCTCTTTTTTCCGGATGAAAGTCAATTATCGAGAGAAGCAAAAAGATATAATCTGGTATATGGAGGTAGTTGGAAGAAATGTGGTAAAAAATTAAAGCATATATTCGGAAGAGAAATCTGCCCTAATTGTTTTTTAGATCTTCTAAAAAGATCTCCAGCAACTAATTTTTCCACCATAATGGACTCATTTAATATTACTGCTGAACAGATGATTAAATTAATTAGGAAATACGTTGAGGAGGAACAAATTTATGGAATCATCGATCAAAAGAATAGAATGTTTTATTACTTATCCCCTGAGACGAGAGAAAAATTGATTTCGAAGATACATGATGAGGGGATAATAAACGTATCTGATTTGGCAATCATGTTAGATATGAACACAGAAATGGCCTTACAACTGATTTATAAACAGATTAGCCAATATCAAATTAGAGGAGCTTTTTCTCGTGATAAGAAGAAATACTTTACTCAAAAATACATTAACGATAACATGATTAAACTCATTAAGGAAAAAGGACGGATGCCAATTGAAGACTTAGCCAAAAAATTTAACCTACCTGCTGAACTAGTGAAAAATTATTGTGTTAATCTCATGAAAACAAACATGATTGATGCCTTCTTTGCAGATCGAGGGAAAGAAATAATTACTAAGGACCAAATCTATGATGATATAAAAAAATATGCTAAGGAAACGGGAGTTTTTAAGCTTGTTAAGCTTGCTGAAAAGTTGAAAATCGCAGTAGAATTAGCGAGAAAAAGTCTACATGAAATGATAAAAACAGGGAAAATCGAAGGCATATTCACTCAGCGTAGAGAATTCGCTACAGAGAGATATCTCGAAATCAAAATCAAGGAACTTGCGAAAGCTTATAGAAACATGACATTAAGAGAAATTTCGAATAGACTGCATGTTACAGAGGCAAGTATAGAAGAGAATTTGGCGAAATTAATAGGTATGGGAGAAATTGATGGATATATTGATTCTCAAAAGAAATTATTCGTTGCTTATAGCGTCACGGCAAACAAGAGAAAAATTGCCACTGAGGCTCAAAAGAAAGTCCAACTTGAAGAAAATGATAAAATTGAAGTCTTAAGAGATTATGATTTTGAAGGAGGGCAACTTCATTTCAAAGTTGTCGTAAGGAATCATAGTAGCATGGCTATTAATAATGTGAAAGTTATTTTGGATGTTCCAACGAGTTATAACATAAAACAACCCCTAATTACCATTCCCGTGATAGAATCAAATAATTCTAGAGGTGTCGATTTCTATTTAGAACCCAAAGAATGTGGAATTTCTAATATTGCAGGAACGGTCATATACAAGAGCGCTCTAGGCGTGCAAAACACAATTCATATCAGGAACAAAGAAGTGCAAATTAAATGCCCGCTCGTTTGTCAAAATTTGGCAACAATTGAAGATTGCCAGCTCTCCATACAAGATCTCCCAAATGATGCGAGGGCTTTTCTCATTGCTGATATCGACCCAAGACTTGCTTATAGAGCTTCCATCAGGGCCTTGAAATATTTTGAGACAAACATGGTGACTTCTTATGAGGGAGGGGACACAGCAAGTTCATATGAGGCTGAAGCCTGGTTTTGCGCCGAGGCTAAAGTAACTGGAGGGCGAATTATCACGAGAATTTACGTGTCTGCAGCAAACCAATCCTTAGAAGTGAGAGTATGGTGTGCAAATCCAGGACAACTTACAGGATTTTTAGCCCGTGTGATTGAATTATTGATGGAACAAATAAACATTATCAGGAAAATCAAATCAGAAGAGCGAGAAATAACGATAAACACCATGGCCATAACTCAAAATCTAGCGGAAATATCAGATTATTGCATGCTTCGATGGAAAGCTCAAAATATAAGAAATAAACTCCATGACACGTTCATTAGATTGAGAAAAGTTTTAAAAGAAGATGATCCAGTTCTCGGACGCATTGAATTTTGGCTTTCCCATCTTAATAAATATGAAAAAGAAGAGAATATTACCGATGGAGATGCTGATAAGCTTGTGAATGACGTGGAGCAGTTCAAAAGCGTGTTAACGAGGACTTTAAAGATTTAATTATCAACCATTAAGTATATATGGATTATTGAATAATTATAAATTAAATAAAAAGATACTTTGATGTAAAATAGGTTATTTAAATGCCAATAATAAGCTTTAGCATTAACGAGAGCCTCAAAAGATTCATAAATAAATTGATTAATAATAATACTTACGAAAACAAATCAAAATTAATACGCGATGCTCTATTAAGGCTCATGTCCAGTCCCGATATTTCTGCTATTTCGGATGCTTCAGGAGAGATATTTCCAATTGAAAGAAAAAATATAACGGGAAGCATGATTATTGTTGCACCAAATGACCCAAACGTATTAAAAAAATTGAACAGAATAGAATTTGAATATAGCAATCAAATTGTCAGTAAGAACCAATACTTTTCAAAGAATCTGATATTTTCTATCGTCTTTGAAGGAGATCTGGAAGAATTTCAGAAGATTGTGGTTGAATATAATTCTATAAGTGAACTTAAAAACTTTCGATATTTGATTGAATATTAGTTCAATCTCTTATTTTATAATAAAAAATATCAATAGAATTATCATCTCATTAATTTACTTATCATTTTAGTTAGTTGAATGGATATGGGAAAAAACAAGTATGGAAAAGGTTATAAAAAAAAAGGAGGAAGCACAAAAGGATCTGGAAAAAAAGGAGGAGCTCCGATACGCGGTGGAAAAGTAAAAGCGAGTCATATTTTGGTAGATAAATTGAGTAAAGCTCAAATGATTTATGAAGATATTAATGCGGGAGAGAAATTTGAAGATCTAGCCTCTAAGTATTCTACTTGTCCAAGTAAGAATAGAGGGGGCAATTTAGGTGAATTTCCAAAAGGAAAAATGGTTCCAGAATTCTGGAATGCTTGTGTCAATTTAAACATAGGGGAGATATCTCAACCTGTTAAGACTCAATATGGTTACCATATAATAAAACGCACGGGATAACATGAAAAAATAGTAGCCCGGCACGGAATTCCTACCAATGAATTATTTCATTGATATTCGAACCGTGGTCTTAGGGTGTCTTCAAAGTCTAATAATCTTAAACCTTTTCAGGGCCCCAAATGCTTGACCGCTACACCACCGGGCTAAGTTTATAAAGGCGAGTAATTAAGAAAAATCATGCATGTCTAAAAAATTTTTCTCAGAATTAATTTTTAATAATTCAATAAGGATAGATTTTTATGTATTAATGATCATATATTTACTTGGATTACACATCAGATTGGAAGATATCTTAAAAAAAATATTTTTCGGCTCATTAAACTTATCTCATTAAATACGAGCTGAAAATTTAAAAAACCCCGTGAAAATGCCGTAACCCGCGATATTTCGGGAAACTGAAAAAAAACTTATACTTTTATATCTTCTTGGTGTGTAATCCTCTTATATTTAACAATTAACTTAAAATCACTATAACTTTATTACAGGTAAATTAAAATAGCACGTATTTTAAATTCATAGAGGGAAAAGATTTATTGATTCTTTTCATGAGCCTTTTGATGATAAATCTTCATGAAATATTTATCAGACATTCCTGAAATATAATCTCTAACAATTAGAGGTAAGTTTTCTTGTCTTTTCAGAGGTTCAAAATAGGTGGAAAAATTCCCATCATCAATATATTCAACATGATCTTTAAAAATTGAAGAATTATAATTCTCTTCTTTTAAATCATTAAGGCAAGT
>SDNN01000111.1 GCA_004524425.1 Promethearchaeota archaeon | reverse complement strand
TTAGGCGGTATCTTGGTGCTCTGTTTTGCTCTTTTACTTGGTGGTTGTCCATATAGAGCAGCATTACGTTTCGCATACGGTGACTTAGTTGCTTTAATTGGAATATTATCCATGGCAGGTGGTGTGTTTTTAGGAGTTCAAATATTACTGTACAAAATGGAACGAGGTGGCTAAAAGATGGCAACTGGTTTATTAGCTGTGGGAATAGCAATGATAGTCGTGCCAATTTTTACCTTGTTTTTAGGGATAATAATTGGTTATCTAGCTCAAAGATCAGGATTTTGTTCTATTGGAGGTATCCGAGACTTTTTTATGTTTAAACATACTCGCTTGCTGATCGGCTATTTGGCGTTGATTGTCGGTGGCTTTTTGGGATATTTATTATTCTGGGCTATTGTGCCATTAGCATTTCCGGGATTTTATTGGGCTGCTACATCTCCAAATCCCCTTACACCAGTCCCAGGTGCACCACCAGGACTGACTCTGGCGGGTTATATAATACTAGCTGTGATAGGAGGTTTCGGAATGGGCATACTTGGGGTTATTTTAGGAGGATGTCCCTTAAGACAAACGGTAATGGGTACGGAAGGAAACTTACGTTCAATTTTCTTCATAATTGGCATGTTCATTGGTGCTGTTATCTTTCATTTATGGGTAATAAAACTAGCAATAGCCATCTTCGGAGCTTAAGCATAAACTTGAGGTAATCTAAAATAAAAAAGAGATGAAATAGAAATGACTGAACATGAATTGGATATTATGGGCAAGATTTGTCCATATTGCCTTTTAATAGTTAGAAAAGAATTAAAAAAACTCCCATCTGGAGATATTTTAATAGTAAAGACAGATCATCCCCCTGCCGCAACAGACACGATCCCATATAACATGAAAAAGGAAGGAAATCCCATAGAAACCAGAAAACTTGAACCCGGAGTGTGGGAGCTTACCATAACTAAAAAATAAATAACAAATTAAATACTTTTAATTTTTTTTTAAAATGCATTCAATTATTTTTCTTTTCGCAGAAAAGATTTCTATTGGAAGATTAGAATGGATTACTAATCTTATCCAGACATTCTTGGAGATGCGTCAAGAATTAAAACAAACGGAAAATATTCAAATAAATGAAATTTCCATCAATATTTTTCTAACTGGAGATGCAATTTATAGTTTAATTGATAAACAATACTTGAATTTATGGTTAAGGATTTTAAAATATGAAGAAATTAAATGTATTGTAGATTCGTGGGATTGACAACTATTTGGTTTTAGAAAAACTGACTTTGAAGGATCAATCTTATGTAAAATACATTTTGAAGGATATAATAAGATTAAACAACCATATTCTTTCTGGAAAAAGTTTTTGGAAAAGATTAACGCCAAGAAGTATGGTGATAACTTTGGAATTTTAGAGTTAAAAGGACCTTATATGAGTAGGACAAGTGTCCACATTCTTAGGGCATTAAGAACATCAATTAATGAAGATCTTTCACCTGAATTATATGCTTATCTTGATGGAGTTCATTTAGGTCATGATAGTCAGAGACCTTCTGAATTTGAAAATATAGCTAATGGATTAATTAAACTTAAACACGAGTCTAATGAGAAAGCCCTTAAATTAAATATGCTAGCCTGTTCACGATGCGGAACTGCAAGAGGATACATCAAGGAAAAGAATATCGAGCAATACCATGAATCTAAAGATGCGATTCCATCATTTATTTTTTGTAATCTCAATAAAATTATAGATAAATTTGAACTAAATAATCTAATTGTTAGTCCAAATTCAATCCTAATTCAAAATGTTCAAGCTGATGAATCTAAGAAAAAGGATTTGACAACTCTACAACTGATTAATGCTCCTCCTCCTTTAATAGTTTTAATAACTCATAGTCCATATGGGACTGAATGGACTTTTGGTGGAATTTCATTTGCGATAGCTTGTGCAAATCACAGCATCCCTACGAAAGTTATTTTTATTGAAGATGGTGTTTATATAATATCTGGGACACATAATATCAGAGAAGAGGATGGCATATTTAATATTCAAGAAATTATAGAGGCGACCTATGATATGGAATTTATCGAATATTATGTTCATAAACCATCTTTAGATGCCCGAATGAATCATTTTAATGACAGTCTGGAAGGAATTAAATTAATATCTAATGAGAATTTATCTCAACTTTTATTTAATTCATCAGAAAACCAAAATTTATTTCATAAAAGAATAATTTTTTTTTAAAAATTAAATATATAAAGCTTAAATAAACAAAATAGATTTATGAGAGAGATGGTATCTACAGAAACACCAGATTATTCGAATTTAACTTGTACAAATTTAATGATAAAGTTAAAGATCCTTTTGAAGAAATTACAAGAAGGAGAACAACTCAAATTCTATTCAAATAGAGAGCAATTTGATAATATAAAAAAACCATTTTCAAAAAAAGGCTATAATTTTCAAGGGGAAAAAATTGAAAATAATAAATATTTAGTGGCTATATTAAAAAATTAAAATTAAAACTATAAAATGGTTAAAAATATCAAAATAAATAAAATTCAAATGGAATTTACCCATCATGAGAAAGAATATGTGATTTTTACCACAAATCACTCTGAATTTTGTTTCCTTTATTTTAAACATGAGAAAGAGCCGGTTCGTTCCTTGGTTTATGGTGATAATTTTTCAACATTAATCTCATTATATTTGAATGATCCAAATGTAGATTGTATAGAATGTCAACTTGGAACTCATATAAAAGGGGGCATTTCAAATGACGGCTCTGATCAGGTTGTTTTTAATATATCCCTGAAAGAATGTAATAAAATTTTAAAAGAACTCAAAAAAAAATTAAATAATAGAATAGATTTTATTGAATATTTCTGATTTAAAAAAACAGATGTGAGGTGAAAATGGAAAATAAAAAGGAATATAGATTAACTCAACAAGTAAAGATACACGGATGATCATGTAAACTTGGACCAAATAACTTAGAAAGTCTTTTAGCAAGAGCGGGATTAGCAGGGGATATTGAAGATGCTGCGGTAATACCTGTACCTGGAAGTGACCTTGCATTAGTGAAAAATCTTGATATTTTTACGCCGATTGTAGACGAACCAAAAATCTCAGGAGAAATAGCTGCTTGTAATGTAACTAATGATATTTTTGCAATGAATGTGCCTGAAATATCTGGAATGCTGGTTTTTTTAGCAGTCCAAACAATAACTCCCGATGAAGTCTCTGAAGGAATCCTTGAAGGGATAAAATATTTCATGGAAAAAAAATTAAAATCTAAAGTGGTTGGAGGACACACTATATATTGCGATTGGCCATTATTCGGAGGAGAAGCGTCTGGATTTATTCATAAGGATAAAATTATTCGGAAAAGCGGTGTGAAAAAAGGTGATAAGTTGATATTAACTAAACCAATTGGATTACAAGCAGTCATGGCCGCCTATAGAATACTCAAAGAAATGCCTGAAATGTTAGATCGATATTCAGTGAGCGAATTAAAGAGCTCGATTAGGTATGCAATTGAACTTATGAGAACACCAAACCAAGATGTTGTAAAAACCATTCATTCCTATGATGATTTTTCCTTTGTTCATGCCATGACTGATGTGACAGGCTTTGGTTTGGCGGGTCATACACGCGAGATGCTTCAAAATTCTGAACTATCAGCAAAAATCGAAAAGATCCCGTCAATTAAACTTTCTAAGGAATTATCTGAAGAATTAGGATATGCATATGACGATTGCACTTGTCATGAAACCGCAGGAGGCATGCTAATAGCAGTAGATAATAAAAATTTGGAAGATTTTTGCAATGCGCTAAAATCTAATGGAGTTAAAAATTGGATCGTGGGTACTATTGGTCAATTAAAACCTGGTTCAGTGAATATTTCTGAAAATGTTGAGAATATTGAAATCTTAAATGATTGATTTTAAAAGAATGATTTTTGTGAAAAAATTTTAGTCACAAGATGACGAGCCACGCGCTGGTTAAAAATCAAAAATAAATTAAAGTTATTTCTTAATTTTTCCGTTAAGTTCTAATACTATATTTTTTATTTGTTGAATTGCCTTATCTGCTAACTCTTCAGCATCCTCCACATTGAAAGCGGTGATTGAAACTTCAATTTCAGCCCCATATTCGCCTAATCTAGGATGAGTTTTTATCCAAAGCTCTGGATAGTTGTCCTCAATTTCTGTAATATAAGGTGCAATATGACTTTCTCCGATCCCCGTAAATATGAAATTCTTCTCCATGAATTTTCCTTTTTTTTCTTTTAAAATGGGGAGTATAACAGATTTAAACATGGCTTTCATTTCCATGGGTACTCCTGGTAAACAGAATATGACAGTTTCGCCCTGCTTTATTTTCACGCCAGGTGCTGTACCTCTTATATTTGGTAAAGGTGTAGAACCCTCAGGTAAATAGGCCATCTTTTCTCTTTCCTTAGTCATGCCATCTAATTTCAGCACGCCTTTCTCGTAAGCCCTTTTATATCTCTTTTTTATTGATTCAAAAGCATGTTTATTTAACTTTAATTCCCTGTTCAGAGCTCTTCCGACACCTAGCAAGGTCATGTCATCGAAAGTTGGCCCAAGCCCTCCGCATGTAATTATCATGCCGGGCGTTCGATTAATTGCTCCTGTTAATGCATCGGAAATCTCATCTAACACATCCCCGACTGCGGTTATTCTTTTAACATTGTGGCCATACTTGGTGATTCTTTTTGTCATGTAATAAGAATTTGTATCTTGAGTTTTACCGATAAGAATCTCATTTCCAATTACTAATAGTTCCACATTCATTAAATTATAAAAAAATTAATATCATTTTATCTTTTCTAAATCTTATATTTAGTTGCCCATATATCATGTAATTTAAGATGAATAAGAATTTAATGAAAAGCAAGAAAATTAAAAGCGTTATCTTCTATTACTCTCAATTAGTCACTGGAAATACTAAAAAAATAGCTGAGAGAATTAGAATTGGTCTTGAAATTAATGGAAATAAGTGTGATTTAGTAAAATTAACTAAATTCCAAAAAGACCTAGAATTAATTCAATCCTTTCCTTTTGAAAAATATGATTTAATCGGAATTGGCGTTCCTATATACTATTTTCATCCCCCATATCATGTTTTATTTGAATTAGAGCATTTTCCTAAATTAAATAATAAAAAAGGATTTCTTTTTTGTACAAGTGGAGGAAATCCCGGCAGTACCCTCTATCAGATGAAGGAAGCTTTAACACATACAAATATTAAAATTATTGATGGCTGCGATCAATGGATTGGATGTGATGTCCACCAAATGTATTCTAGACAATCAAATTCGAATGGCCATTATGGTTGCTTGCCATCATCTGAAGGTCATCCGAATCAACGAGAACTCAAAGATGCGGAAAAATTCGGTAGAATGTTAATTAAAAAAGCCTTTGATCCCGATGTGGAAGAAAAGACAGATTTTTGGTCGAACGATAATCCTTCAGCGATCATGTGGTCATGGAAAGGTATTCAATCGTGGTTTCCCGAATTCAATTTGATAAAAGAGAAATGCACTCAGTGTGGAATATGTAGTCAAATTTGTCCTTGGGATGCCATCATGCTCGATCCTTATCCTACTTGGATTAAAGACTGTGATCGCTGCTATATTTGTGATTTAAAATGTCCTGAAAACGCTATAAAGTGCGACTTTTCTAAACAGATTGATTATTTGGAAGGATTAATGAAAAAAAGAAGAGATATAAATTAAAATTCATTTTCTAAACAAATAAACACAAACACACTTGATTATAGAATGACAATAGAGATAGATGACAGTGGCACCGGAGATTTGGTAGGTGATGCATTTCTTGGGTTTTTAAGAAAGGAAACTGGCGAATTAATATTTCGAACTCTAAAATTAGAATTATTTCAAGAGGAGAACTGGAAAAATAAAATGCCTTATAAAGTAGCAGTTGATTTAGTAAAAGACGCGCTAAGTGAATTAAAATTCGATAAGAATAATGAAAAAATCCTAATTTGTCGAGGAAATATTTTTGATCAAGTAAGATATTATTTTAATGATGAAGGAATAAATCACGAACCAGCTGCCATTGAAGGCATCCTACAAGATGCGGTTGAAGGTAGATTGATCTCCCACTTACGTGAATTGGGTGTAAAGTCAAAAAAATTGACAAAAAAAAGTGGAGCTAAGAGATTTTTCGTACTTTTTGATTGGGTGTCAAAAGATTTTTATAATAGAGAGAAGTACGTAAAAAATGGCTTTAAAAGATGGAATACTGTCTGGCGAGAAAAGGCTATTAAAAAATATAATAAATCAACACGTAAAAAATAAAAGAAGGATAAATTTTAATCAATTTTCAACCACTTGCTTCCAGTACTTTATACCTATTTAATAATTATTTTAATTTCGCCCCACAGTTTGGGCAAATTTTTGTGTCAATAGGTAAAATAGATCCACACTCAAAACAAACTAACTTATCCGTCAAATCTTCTTTCCTTCCATCAATACCAGGTTTATTTTTTTTTTGATAAATACTAGTATCTTTTTGTTGAGCTAATTTTTTCATCTTCTCGACATAGTCGGAATCATGAGGAGTAATGATCTTAAAAGTTTTTGGAGCTTGGATTTCTTTCAAGTTTGAAGCTGTATCTTTGACATTATTTTCAATAGATTCAGGATTAGAATGTAGAGCTTCATTATTCTTTTCATCTATTTGAGTATTTGTTTCCTTTCTATCCTCATTTTTTAATTCCAGATCTTCTGGCTCGTTTACAATAGCATGTTCATCTTTCTCTGCACTATCTTTCTGGGGTTCTAATGTTTCTTCAAAAATCGGTTCTATTAGACCTTTAGACTTTAAATCTTTTACGTGATTAATTATATCTTCCGTTTTATTAATTAACATGTGTTTGTATTTGAAATCCAAATCAGGTTGTTTGGAAGCTTTCAAGGTTAGGTCCGATACTTCTATCCACGTTTCTATTGCTCTTTCTATCTCATCATTTCTCTCAAAACTTTTTGCTTTTGCAATTTTTTCTCCAAGTAATTTATTGAATTTAGCGATGTTCATCCTATAAAAACTTCTTTTTTTTTACTTGATTGAAATTAATAGCATATTTCAATAAGTACATGATCATTTACTTTTGTAAGATGTAATGAATTTAATTTTTTAATGGAGTCCAATATTTAAATTTATGATAAAAATATAATTAAAAATTGACTTTATTAATATAAGAATATTACTCAATCATCATTTCTCTAAAAGCAGCATGTCAATCCCATTTTCTTCGAATGAGATTTTTAACTTAAGAAAAATCATTGAACAACATGATTGGAAAATACATGGTAATATAGACAATCATTATAGATATAGTATTCAAAAGAATAAAATCATCATGTTTGTCATCAAACTTCCCGTACCTCTTCCCTTCAAGTTAAATATCCCTTTTGAGATTTCGACTTTTCGAGTTTCTATTGCATTTAAGTTATGGAATTTGAATGAGAAATCTTATAAAATCATTATTTACATCATGAAAATGCTTAAAAACCTTGTAAATCAGATTTCAATCGAACATAATTTCATTTTCAGTGAAGAAGAAAAAAGAAACCTAGTTGCCATCTTAAATTCAATAATGCCAGAAATAATCAAAAATGAAAAAGAAAAACCTTGGATAAATCGAATTAGAATTTCATTAATGAATAAAATTGAAATGTTTAAAGAATTCGAAGAAAATTACGTCCAGACTATTAAAAAAACAATTAATCTATTGGGATTGGAACCGACTTTCGAGCTTCCTTGGGAATTAAAAGCTGGTTTACCAAAATTAAGAACGACCGAGACTTTATTTTTCTCAAATGATGAACCATTTGATGAATTTTTTATTCTGGAAAAAGGATACATGACTTATTTTAAAGATATTGTCTATGATAAATTTCATGTTAGAACTTTTTTTGAATCTTACAGCCCTTATATCTTACTAAATGCCTATAATAATAATCCAAATTTTAAATTGGAATTATATCTTGAAAATTGGATAAAATTTGCCCGTCTGCTCTTAAATTCCATGATTGAAATTATTAAAGCAGGAGACATCAATCAACCTGATTTTGTTCAGTTCAGACCAGAAAAAGAACTGATATCAGAGCATTTTGTTGATAATGAAAATAATTTTCCATTGAGTGCTTTAAATTATGAAGGTTATATATCAAAAGAATTGCTACCAGTCCATTATGACGTGTTTGATAATCCTCCAAGCGACTTCGAGGAACTTGAATCGCTTAATTTCATTAATGATGCTGAAGAGCTGATGTTGAAATATAAATTTCAAGAAGCATCAGCACTTTTAGAAGATTCTCTTAAAATTTTCAATAAACACGGGCAAAAAAGGATTTTGGTAGAGGTCTTGCTTCAGTTGAGAAAAGTTGCGTCAATATTAAAACAAGATAGTATCGCCATAAATTATCTCAAGAATGCCTTAGAAGTCTCAAAATCTGGAGAAATTTCAATCAAACAAGTTATCAGGATCCATTACCAGCTCGGAAAAATTTATTTCAAGATTGAAGATTATCCTAATTCTCTAAAACATCTCAATGTCATACAAAAGTTCCTGGAAAAGGAGCAGACTACCTTAAAACAGAGTAAAATATTTGAATATATAGGAATGTCTTCACTCTATATTGGTTTGATCCATCTTGAGCAAAATAGACCTAATGAATCAAAAAATTACCTGAAAAAAGCATTTCAAATAGGAAATAATGAATCTCCGAAAGTCAAGTTAAAATATCATCTACAGCGTGGGCTTTATTATAAAAATCGAGGTAAGCTTTCTCAAGCAATTAAATATTTTAAGAATGCTTTTTCTGGCATGGATTTTGGAGAAATCGAAAATCAAAATGCGATAATTGATTTACTTTTGGAAGTTTCTGACATCTACATTCATCATAGAAAAGACACTAAAAAAGCTTTTTATTATCTTGAAACCGTTGAAAAATTAATATCAACCAAGAGCATACCAGCCATACATCGAGCTATTCGATGGAATCTCTTGATGAGTGATTATTATAAATTTTTAGTTAAAGATAATGATAATTATGCTTATTATTTATCACAAAGTCGAATTCTAAAAGCTCAATTAAAATCAATCGGCGTTTTAGAATAAGAAAATATTAAAAGTCTTAAAAAATTATTTTTTAAACTTAGCTCGTTTTGCCGCGATGGAATCGGCTTGACCGCCGAAATTTCCATTAATTATTCTTTTTTTGTACAACTCCCTATAACGCATTCTTGG
>SDNN01000110.1 GCA_004524425.1 Promethearchaeota archaeon | reverse complement strand
TATTAAGGCGCCAAACACAGCAAGAATTATCAAGATAATTCTCAAGGAGGAAGGGAAGGTTTGCGATTTGCTGTCCCAGTGGCCCATGAAAACGACTGTTGCTTTGCCCTCTTGACTTTTTAATTTAGTATATATGTTTTCTGTCTCAAAATTCTTTTGATCATTTTTAAATAATTTAATTTCAGTAGCATTACCAACTGCCAACGATTTAATAAAAAATAGAGTAAAAATCGCAATTAACGCTAAAGTAATCCAATGGTTAAAGAAAAAAGAGAAGCCAATAACCATGATAAATATTCCTAGAAGCACAAAAACAAATCGTATAAAGATCCAATTATAAAATGAAGTTTTAAATTTTTCCAATATCACATCTTCATAGCCAGCCTTTTTAAATTCCTCTGCAACAATTTGTCTAGCCCTAATCTCCCCTTCAGAGCCAATCAATCTAGGAAATGCTAATCTTTCCGTAATGCGGTAAGCATTATTTACATCATAAGCCATATTAATCCCTCATATTTTGTATTATAGATTTTTAAAGATCAATAATTTGTGATTTATTCCATGAACTTGTGTTCATAATCTTTCGGATTCATCAATAATAACGGAATAATAACCAGAAGTGAAATTAGTGCTAAATATAGGAACGTGAGTGAATAATTTTGTGTTGCGTCAAGTATGATCCCCGATAGTGCTAGGCCTATTGATGCTCCAATATTGGCAAAAGCCATGGCTACTGAAAAATAGGTGCTATCCATTTCAGGATGTTTTTTTGATAATTGACTCATAATGGCAGATGCACTTGCTCGACGCCATCCAAGAGCTGCCCCTGTTAAGCTAGCAAATAATAAGATCAGGGGGATGTAACTAATATTACTCATGAAAAGAAGGAGCGATAAAGTGGTAATTAATACGGATAACATGACACTGAATCTTCGAGACTTCAAATCAGCTAATTGACCACCCAATATAGCTCCAACGATAATTCCAATGCTTATAATAAAGGACACATTCGCTTGGTATATATAAATACTCATATCTCCTGATCTCGTTGTTAATGTTGCTCCATTTGATTTAATAACTCCAATTTTTATTAATACAAATATAGAAATTAAAAGCACGATTACACCGTCTAACAATGCTCTCAGCATGGAATAGAAAAATGCTAACCAATCTCTTTTATTGTTAAACATGTTCTTTAAGTTCACTTTAATTTCAAATTTAGGCAAGTATTCCTTATCCTTGACGATTAACATTAATAATGATGTAATAATCATGGATATTCCAACAATTATAAAAATTGACTGAACAGTGAGAAGTTTAACAATAACTAATAAGAATGCTAAAAATGGACCACCAGTTATCTGTCCTACTGAATTCATTCCCCAACAAAAACCTTGAGTTCTTCCCAGTCTTTCTTTTGGACATATATCTATAATGAATCCATCTAATGCCGTATCTGATATAGCAACACCAAAATTAATCAGAACCCCAGCAAGAGTGAAAACCAATAGAGCATTATTGGGGGTGGCGATATTTGGTATACTTAAAAAAAACCAAACTATTCCGGCGATCATGATCGGACCCAGAATATAGGGTTTTCGGCGTCCTAACCTCTTAGAACCAAATTTATCACTAAGGATCGCAAAAAATACTTTTAGAGCCCAAGGAATTAATATTATGGAGGCTAAAAAGGCAATTTCTGAAGCGGAAATACCTCCAACTAGCATGATTAAATAGATCGGAATTATTACGGTAAAGACGCTAGTTGTGATTCCTTGAAAAAAGTAATTAGTGGAAAATATTATTGTATAAAATGATTTATACTCAATTTCGCTTTCTTTAACGTTCATTCATGATCCCCATAATTTGGAATGATAATACGAAATTATTTTAAATTTATTTTTGAAATATTTAATAATTTGTTAAATGTTCAAAATTAGAATAATAAGGTAAAATTTTAAACAGGATAGGCTAACTACTATGACTTAACTCCTCATAGTCCATTGTCCACGGCTTTTACAATTTCAGGTGTATAAGAAGTTTTCAATAGATTTGAATTGCTTGTAGCAATCAATTCATTTTCCATGTTGTAAATTTCAGCAATGGCATGGACTATGTTTCTTCCTTCACGTACCATTTTTCCCTTGACTTTAACCTTCTCTCCCACCTTAACCTTTCCCAAGTAATCCACGTGAAAATCAATACTAATTAAAAAACCTTCATAACCCAAGGTGACGGTCATTACTCCAATAGTATCATCCATCATCGCGCATTGCATACCTCCATGAAGGAGTCCAGTCGGGTTTGCCATCTCTGCCCTTACTTCAAATTCAATAAGCACCTCTCCCCTTTTAGCCGAAATTATCTTTCCATTTAACCATTTTGAGAAAGCGGGTATCGGTCCCTTGAAATCACCAAATTTCATGCCGCTTTCTGCAGCCATGGTGAATAATTTTAACATCCTCTTTGAACGCTTTTCTAATTCCTTTTCATTCTGAGACATGATTTAACACATCAAAATTCGATCTCTTTTTAATAAGAAGCCAACGATATTTAATAGGAGTTAGATTTTTGCCTTTAATAATTTAATGATTATTAATTAAAAATGGGCGAAACCATTCTAATGGGAGTATTTCTTTTGCCTTCGAGACAAATTCAGCAGGAACAAGCACTCCTAAATCGGAAATAATTCTAGCAATATACTTAGGAGGTGTAATATCGAAATATAAATTATGAATTTCTAGATTTTTATTATTAATGCTTCTATCATAGATTTCTTCTCGTTCTTTATCCTTAATGACAATCTCTCTATTAAAATAACTTTTTAAATTAAATTTTAGAGAGGTTCCCAGAGCATAACATTTTTTATTATTTTCAAATGCTACTGTAGCTAAGGGAAATGAGCCAATTTTATTAATTACGGAGCCATCATTTAACACGCTGTCAATGCCTAAAAGAACAAGATCTATTTTTTCCATGAATTTTCCCATTGCCGCATCAACGATGAGGTGAGTTTTGAAATGAGAAGAAAGAATTTCAGCTGTCTTTCGACCTTCAAAGAGAGGTCTTGATTCTAAAATAAATAGTTCGAGATCATAATCCGTTAACTTTTTCAGAAGATTGATTATGGTCGAACTATAGGAAATTGTCATGATGAGCGTTTTTCTGTTTAATAGTTGTTTCATGAAAGAAATAAAGTTCGATTTAAGCTGTTTTTCTCCTTGTTCTTTAATTTCTAAAAATTTTGCAATTCGTCGACTTAAAGTTGATTTTGAAAAATATTCTAAGTCTGCTATGATATAGCCCACGGTATTAATCAATGGTGCCATGCTTGGTCGAGAATCCATAATTCTTTCTGCTAATTCAATGATTAATTTTTTCTCGTCTTTTCTTTCATCAGTTATTAAATCTAGTTGTTTTTGCAAGATTTTTATTACTTTTGATATTAATTCATTCGCTCCTGAGCTCTTATCATTTTCTAATTCAAGTAACATCTCTTGGATTTCCTTTTCCATTTTTAGATTCTCTTAATGTTGTTTTATTCCTTAATAAATCAATCCTCTAAAATTTTAATAACTTGCTTGTTTTCACTTATTGATGCCCGAGCAAGATGCAATAGATTTGAATGTAAAAGATATATCCTTTATCAAGGACATAAAATCCATGGCTGTAGTTGGGGCATCAAAAAAAAGAGATTTCTTTTTTTTAAGAAATCATCAAGAAAATTTCAAAGGAAAACTATATGCTGTTCATAATTCTGTAAAACATATTTCGGGATTTAATTCTGATAATATATATTCATCAGTGAGAGATATTCCAGGAGAACTTGATTTTGTGTTTATAACCGTTCCCGCTTCTCAAGTATTAAAGGTTATAGATGATTGTGTGAAAAAAGGAGTGAAATTAGCAAGTATATTTACCGCAGAGTTTTCTGATTCTGGAACAAAAGAGGGTGAAGAACTGGAAAAAGAATTAATAAAGAGAACTCAGGATAAATTGAGAATACTCGGGCCAAATGGCATGGGACTTTATTATCCAAGACTAGGAATTGCGTGGCGCCCAAAATTCTCAGCTGAACCGGGTAATATTGGTTTAATCGCTCAATCAGGAGGAATGTGTAATATTGCAATATATACAGCACAGGCCATGGGAATTCATTTCTCTAAGGTCTTTTCTTTCGGCAATGGTGCAGATTTAGATTTTATAGATTTATTATATTATTTAAGCACTGATCCTGAAACAGATATTATCTTGTGTTATTTAGAAGGTATAAAATCTAACAGAGGAGAAGAGTTAAGGAAAGTTCTTTCTCAAAATAAGAAACCCATCGTCATATTAAAAGGTGGAAAGTCTCAAACGGGCAAGATTGCGGCCAAAACTCACACGGCATCGATCACTGGAAAAAAAGAAATATGGAACGCTATTTTTAAGCAATTTAATCTGATTGAAGTTGAAACTCTTGAGCAATTACTCAACACTGCCCTATTGATTGATTTTTATGGAATAAATGATTTAAAAAACATTGCGGTCTTTTCAATATCCGGGGGTTATGGGGTAGTTTTAGTTGATTTGATTGAAAAAGCGGGAATGAAGGTTCCTCCGTTTAGTTCGAATATTCAGGAAAAACTAAAAGAAAAATTCTTTATTCATGGAACCAGCTCTAAAAATCCCTTAGATGTGGCAGCTCAATTGCTTCATAGCGAATCCATTAAAGAAATAATTGAAATTGCTTTATCTGATGAAAAAATGGATGGTCTGATAATGGATTTTCCTAGCTGGTATTTTAGCTATGATTTTTTTGTGTCTCCTAATGAAAAATTTGAAACTGATATTTTAGATGCTTTAAGCTTGGGTAAAAAGTTTAAAAAACCGCTTATTCCCATAATTCAAAGGGCTAATTGTCCTGAAGAAAGCTATCGTATTGCTGAAATTTTAGCTCAAAGAAAAGTACCTGTATTTGGAGAACCTTTAGAATTCATTCCTCTTTTGCCTAAAATCTCACAATTTAAAAGAAACCAAACTTAGACAAAATATAGATGAAGGTAGAAATTATAAATCTCATCAAAATAATTCAGGACTACGATAGGTTCCGAATTCATCTCTTAAAACATCACAAATTTCTTGGATAGTAGCTAAATTTTTTACAAGTTCAATTATAATGGGCATTATGTTTTGGGAAGTTCCTGCAATCATCCTTAATTCTTCTAATTTTTCTTGCACTAGGTCTTCATTGCGTTCTTTTTTCACCGCTTCTAAAAGGCGTATTGTTTTTTTTTCAATTTCAGGATCATAAACAAAAGTGCTAATTTTATTTTCTTCTTCATCTTTAAATGAATTAACCCCTACAATTTTTCTAGTTCCTTCTTCAATCTTTTTCTGTTCTACATAAGCATTATTTTGTATTTCTCTCTGAATGTATCCTTTTTCTATTGCTTTTAACATTCCACCCATCTCATCAATTTTTTTAATATACTCCATTGCACTCTGCTCTATTTGATTGGTTAGATATTCAATATAGTAAGAGCCTCCTATGGGATCAACCACATCTGGAACACCTGATTCATGTGCTAAGACCTGTTGAGTTCGGAGTGACAATCTAACAGAATCTTTAGTTGGTAAGGCTAATGCTTCATCAAACCCATTCGTATGAAGAGATTGCGTGCCTCCCAATACTGCCGCAAGAGCTTGATAAGCAACTCGGACTAAATTTACCTCTGGCTGTTGTGCAGTGAGGGTTACCCCTGCTGTTTGAGTATGAAAACGCAATTTCAATGAATTTTCCTTTTTAGCATTAAATCGATTTTTCATTATTTTACTCCATAATCTTCGGGCAGCTCTAAATTTTGCAATTTCTTCAAAGAAATTGTTATGAGAGGCAAAAAAGAAAGATAAATGTGGAGCAAAATCATCGATGTCTAGTATTTCTCGTTTGATTACCTCTTCCACGTAAGCAATACCATTAGCCAAAGTAAAGGCGACTTCTTGAATTGCGTTGCAACCTGCCTCACGCATGTGATATCCGCTAATGCTGATTGTATTAAAATTTGGTACATGCTTAGAGCAATATTCGAGAACATCAGTGGTTATTCTTAAAGCTGGGCTAGGAGGAAATATGTATGTCCCTCTTGCCACATATTCCTTTAAAATATCGTTCTGAACCGTTCCTCTTAATTGTTCTTGAGCAACGCCCTGCTTTTCTGCCACTGCTATGTACATCGCCAAGAGTATGGGAGTGGGCGCATTTATGGTCATGCTTGTCGATATTTGATCTAAGGGAATTCCCTCGAAAACTTTTTCAAAATCTCTTAAAGTATTAATCGACACGCCCACCCTTCCAACTTCTCCGGCAGAAAGCGGATTATCCGAATCATATCCTAACTGAGTAGGTAAATCAAATGCTATTGAAAGACCCTTTTGTCCTTTTGAAATTAAGTACTTAAATCTCCTATTGGTTTCACAAGCATCTCCAAATCCCGCATATTGTCTCATCGTCCAGAGACGTCCCCGATACATGGTCGGATAAACACCTCGAGTGAAAGGAGGATTTCCGGGATATCCCAAATCTTCACAAAAAGAGACATTTTTTATATCTTCAGGATCATATACCGTTTTCACAGGGATACCTGAAGATGTTTCATGTGTTTCTTTTGATTCTCCATTTTTAATAAATTTCGATAAGGTATTTTTCTCCCATTCATTTCTTAGATTCACTATTTTTTCAATATTTTCATTCACATGCATCTTTTTACTCACTTTCATTATTTAAATTGGTTTAAATACATGACCATAAACTTCTCGACCATTAAGGTCATTGCAAATCTTTTTATATTTGGGTTCTAATTTCATCCCAATGTATAGCTTTTCCTTTACAGTAATTTGACCAAAGGTTTTTATTCCGTTTTGAAACTGAACAACCCCTAAAGCATATGATTTCTGGTCCCTGAATTCTAATGGAGGGGCATTCAATATTGTATAAGTCAACAATACACAATCACCACGGGCTTCAATTATATCGAATGTATCGTTTTTACATCTTAAACAGAGGAGATGATCTTCATGTTGAATATAGCCGCAGTTCTGACATTTATTAGCAGTAATTTTTTGCGTTTCACTCATCTAATTCTGCATCCTCTCTACTATTATTGTAATTATATTATTACCAAAACCTCCAAAATTACAACTTATCCCCGTATTTGCGCCAGAAACCTGTCTTTTACCGGCCTCTCCTCTTAATTGCCATACCAATTCAACGACTTGAGCCACTCCAGTTGCTCCTAAAGGGTGACCTCTAGCTTTTAATCCTCCAGAAGGGTTAATAGGAATTTTTCCTCCAATTTGGGTTAATCCATCATGAGCTGCTTTTGCGCCTTGTCCTTTTTTAAAAAACCCAATATCTTCACTCTCTACAACCTCAAGAATTTCAAACGCATCGTGAAGCTCTGCTACATCCATTTTATCGGGTGCTTTTTGGGCCATGGCATATGCTTTATCCGAGCTAATTCTTAATGCATTTAATACCGTGATATCTTCTCTTTCATGTACTATGTGTGTATCTGTTGCTTGTCCAATACCAGACACTAATATTGGAGTATCGCAATATTTTTTGGCTATTTCAGCGTCACATAATAAGACCGCAGCCGCTCCATCCGAAATTGGACAAATATGAAACAGTCTCAAGGGATCTGCGATCACGGGATTAGTTCGGTCGTCTTTAAGAAATTCATGTATATCGTTCCAATTCCCCTTTCCTTTTTTTATCGCACTTTGCATGAATTCTTCAATAGATTTCTGAAAATGCGCCCTTGGATTTAATTTACCATTGCGATGATTTTTAATCGCTACGTCTGAAATCCAATCTAATTTCGCATCATATTTATTCAAATAAGCTCGAGTTAACAAGCCTGCAAATGAAGGAAGTGATGCGCCATGCCTCCTCTCAGCTTCATGATGGGTGAGCGTAGCTACAGTAGAGGTGATGAATCCTGGAGTGTTGATATGCGTCATCTTCTCACCACCGACCACGAGAACCATTGAACTTAATCCCGATGCTATGGCTTGAACGCCAGTTTTTATGGCAGAACCACCACTTGCAGGTCCATTTTCAATATGGTCTGCAGCAGCAGGGATTAGACTCAATCTATCTACAAGATTATTAGCAACCCCAGTAATTTGATTGAATTCCCCTGAACACATCGTCCCAACGTACACAGTATCAATCTCCTCTTGAGTGACATTCGAATCATTGATTGCTTCCATCGAAGCATCACAAAGTAATTCAATTAAACCTTGATCTTGTAAAATTCCAAATTTCGTATGGCCTACTCCTATGATGGCTACTTTATTCAATATTAACAAACCTAGAAAAATATAACTTTTTTTTATAAATTAAACTTTTTAAAGAAAATTTTCAGTAATTATGCGGTATATTGAACAATTTCAAGAAATTTCTATGTCCCAACTAAACATGGTTGTAAAATGTATCATCGTATTCTGGTAAAATCTGAACAAATCTGCAATTATTGATAGAAAAAGAGATTATTTAAATCTTCATAATTTCGATAGTTATACTAATTATATTAATAATATAATCTTTTTTCAAAAAAAGTTTATTCATATCCAGAATGAAACAGATAGCTAATAGATTAGTGTGGAGTTATTTCTTTCAAGAGTTTTGAATAATTATTTATTATTTAGTTGAAAATTTTTCAATTCAATCGATGTAACTCTTAACTCGCCACTAAATTAAATTGATATTTTATAAAAAGTAGGAGGTTTAGTATTTAAATCTAACCTTGTTTCAATGCTATCTTACTAATATTGGAGACCACATCAGCAAATTTTTTACCTTCTGCGGCAGACATCCATTCGATCAGAAAACGCTCCTGATCAATATTGTTTTTATCCATCCAGTTCCTAATCCTTTTCTCGCGTTTTACCGCGAACTCATTTCCTGAAATATAATGGCAATCATTAGGATGGCAACCAGTAAGCATGACAGCTCCAGCCCCTTTTTCAAAACAATGCTTGATATAATCCACATCAACTCGACCAGAGCACATCATCCTTATGATTCGCGTGTTGGTTGGATATTGTTTTCTACTTGTCCCCGCGAGATCCGCACCAGCGTAAGAACACCAATTGCACGCGAAAATAATAACTTTATTCGGACCATTATCACGTAAAGCAATATCTATTTGGCGATATATCATTGCATCTGTAAAGTTTGTCATGTCAATTGCATCCGCAGGACAATCCGCTGCACATGTACCACATCCTTTGCAGAGTATAGGATTTATTCGGGCAGCTGATTTAT
>SDNN01000010.1 GCA_004524425.1 Promethearchaeota archaeon | reverse complement strand
TTAGCAACCTCATTATCAATAGAGTCTGTTCCAATTATCGCATCTGCTCCGGCATCTATTATTCTAAATTTCGCATTTTGAAGTAATAAGGCGTGAGTAGCTACGGCATATATTTTATTTGCTCCACCCTTCTTAGATAATTTAATTGCTGAAGCCATTGTCCCCCCTGTGGCTATAATATCGTCAGAAATTACGATGTCCTTTCCCTTCAAGCTAATTTTACCTCTCATAGTGATCTCTCCCGTCTTGACATCTCGCTTTTTTTCAAAGATTTCGACCGGAACATTCTCTCCAAAATGTTTCGCAAATGCTTCGGATCTCTCTATTGCTCCCTTATCCGGTGCAACAACGACGATGTCTTTAGCACCCAAATATTTTATGTAGTTTGCCAATAATTTCATTGAATCTATATTCACCACCTTATTACAAATAAGTTCGGCAAATACTTTTGGAGCGTGAACGTCAACCACATATAATTCATCAATTCTCATAGAATCTATTATTCGTAAAACGACTTCTGCGAAGGCACACTCACCTGGCCTGAATATCTTGTCTTGTCGTGCATAGGCTAAATAAGGAATGACTACAATTATTTTAGCGGCTCCCATTCTTCTTACCGCATTAATCATCATGAACAATTCAAATAATCTAGCATTTTGATTTCCACTTGCGCTAGGACCTGTGGATTGAACTATTATGACCTCCTTATCTTCTATAAATGTTTCATCTTCGATATCGATTCGAAGATAATTTTCTCCATCAGGAAATGTCTTGCATTCGGTAGAAAGATATTTTATTCCTAATTCTTGGGCAATTTTTATACCAAGAATTTGCGACGCAGGACCAATAATTAAAACTTTTTCCATGAAACCTACTCCAATTTAAAATTTCTTAACTTTTTAATGTTGTATTAAAATTACCAATTCTTTAAAAAATCTAAGGTTCTTTGAAAAACATCCTCTCGGTGGCTTTTAAATGAATGCCCACCGGTTTCATATTCTATCGCATTATTATTATCAAATCCAAGTTGTTCCTTTAAGTCTAAAAAATGCTCAAATGGAATCCTTGGATCATCCTTACAATGAGCAATTAGGATTCTTTTCTTGTTGGACGGATTTTTGTTTAAGTAATATTTAGGGCTGATGTGCTTTATAACATCTTCTGGAAACTCAATATTTTTTATATTAGCATAGTCATAGCGTGCGCATAAAGCAATGAGTTTTTTTGCATTTTTATTGATGTATCCTTGAGTTAAAATTATGGCGGCTCCCAGACTTCTTCCGAACAATGCTAATTTATTATCCAACATCCTAGGCATTTCATTGTCGATGATCCAATTTATTACTTCATTAATATCATTAAAAATTTCAAAAATATGTTTTAACCATGTACCTCGAGTTTGCTTTTTCGTTTCTCCATGGGCGCGATAATCATAAGATAATACATAAAATCCCGCATTAACAAATTTTTCCGTAAATATTTGAACAAAAGGGCTATTCCGATTATCATATAATCCCGCACAGTTTATGATCCAAGGAGCCCTAGAAGGTGTATTTGAATTGAAATAAATCGAGCTTTTAAGATTTATTCCAGCCTTTTCTACAGGAATATCAACATTTTCAATTTGAACGTTTTCCATTATAAAATCAAATTAGATCTTATTATTTTTATATTTTTTAATTAATCGCCTTAACGTTCTGATAGCCAATTCCGCACAATGCTTATGATCTTCGGGCAAACCACCTAATGCCTTATCTAAGTCATTTGGTGTAATTTTTTCAGCTTTCTCTATGCTTTTGCCTTCAATCATTAACATGGTCTGACTTCCTGTAGCAACTGAAGCACCACATCCATCTGTAATGAAATTTGCTTTCAAAATGACATCATCTTCAATTTTTACAAAAAACTGCATGGTATCTCCACATGGCCCTTTATAACTTTGAGATACAGTAATCTCATTCTCTGAAGGTTGACCCCAGTTTCTGGGATTATGGAACAAATCAACAATGATTTCATTATAATCTTGAAGTTCTTTTTGATATATCTCTTCCTGTAGATTCTTTACAAACTCATCAAATTCGTCGTCAGGCATTTTTATTCGGAGAAAATCTTTTTTTCCATGATAATAATTTCCAGAATTTAATATTAAAAATATTAGAGAATAAAAAATTTTTACGGATATTAAAACTATAATTCATGGTATTTTGCATGAATCAATATCATCATTCTAGATGTTTTAAAACGTGCTTTTCCAGGACTTGATGATCTTTTGAACTTGTGAATTTTTTTACTTTCTCTATGATCTTTTTATTTAATATTTCGTGTTCTGATATGCATGGACTGGAATTCAAGAATTCTTCTCCATGGCGTATAGCGGCCGTATTTTCGGTGATTTTTACGAGCTCAGTTGCTATTATACCGTTAATGTAAATTAAATCTTTCAGAATGACTTTTATTTCCTTCAAAATTTCGATTTGTTCATCTTTCATGATAAATTCAGTATAAATTAAATAATAATTATTTTTATCAATAAAAACAATTAATGTAAAATTTGGGCTTTTGAATGGTTAAATACTTAAATATTAAAGATTATTTAGATAATTTTTCTATTGCCGTGTCGATCATTTCTAATTTCGTAGAATATTTTTCCATGAGTTCTGCAAACCTTTCAAGCTCAATTTCTTCATTTTCATTTAAAGTTTTCAATTCATTAATCGTACGAATTATTCCCGCTTTTTTATCAAGTAGTTTTTCTTTTTTGGAATATGGAATTTTCTTATCTAATTTTTTCTTTTGAAAATTCTTAAATCTTCTAATATTTAAATCTTTAGGTACGAATTTTGTCAAAAATACCGTTGATTTAGGAACGAATGGTGCTAAATTTTCTGGTACAACTATCACCGGCTCAGGATCTTGAATTCTTTTTATTTCTTCGTAATCTAATTTCTCTTCGCTTAACTCCTTTATGAAATCATCTACAACCGTGATATTGATCTTAATATTTTCCTTCTCTTCTTTATCAAGGTCTTTCAGATTAGTCAGCATGTAATCCCAAATTTCTTTGGCTTTATCGTAATAAAATTGTGCTTTTTGTCTTAATTTTTTGATTTTTTCTTTATTGATGGGGGTAATGGAAGACTCTAATGAAGCTTGTCCCTTTAGATGACATGCTCTACCCATATCATAGTGAAACTGAGCTCTTATTTTTTGCCTCTTCTTTTCCTCATGCTTTTTCAAATAAAAAATCCTTTTCGAAAGCATGGAAAGTCCTGAATACAATTTTGACGCAAAATATAAATTATTTTTTGCTTCTTCCCAGGCAGCAGCAATGCTTTGGGCCCAATTTCGTGCTTCTTCTGAATTTAATTCTAATTCCTCGGGATTTAATAGGCGCCCTTTATCATTTTGATAAACTGCAGCTGCACTAAAATAAGCAGCAGTTTTATACATTTTACTCGATTCAACCATCGCTATGACCGCATTTTCCCAATCTTCCTCATCCTCATAATGTTCTGAAAGAGCATAATATCCTTTAGCTAAGACCCATAAAGCTCGAGCACATTCAAACATTAAATCATTAATCTCGATCTCCCTATTTTCCAATTGGTCTTGAAAGGTTGGGGTGAGATCTAGCTCTTTTAAGATTTTTTGATGGCTTTCATTTTCATAGTTAATATTTAGAATCATGGTATATTCCAATACCAGATTTAAATCATCCAATGAAAATTCTTCTTCTTCTTTTTCGATAGCTTCTTCTAATTTCTTAATAGAATAGTGAAGATAGCGTATTCTCATTCGTTCTTCTTCTGAGAATAACATATTCATAACACAAGAAAGAAATTTTTTTTTAAATTAAAGTTATAATAAATTAATAAAGAGTTCAATAAAAATCAATCTAAAAAATAGGTGCTAAAAATAACCATTTAAAAATGAGCAAGGAAAGAGTTTTTATTTTTGAATACGTGTCTGGTGGAGGATATAATCAAGTTGATATTCCAAATTCTTTATTCTGTGAAGGATTTGGAATGCTAAGATCTATTATTGAAGACTTTAGTGCTTTAAATTTCGAAATCTCAACTCTAATGGATTATCGCATTTTGAATTTGGCTAGTTTTCTGAAGACAAATATCATAAAACCAGTACATGAAAGGGATAATTTTATTAAAATTTTTAAAAAGCAAGTAAAAGAAAGTGAATATTGTTTTATCATTGCCCCTGAATTTAATAACATTCTTTATGAATTGACTAAAATCATTAAACGGTCAAAAAAACAACTTCTTAGCATCGATTTAGACGCTATTACTCTTGGTTCATCTAAAATAAGAACCTATGATTTTTTTAAGGCTCACGAAATAAGCACTCCTAGAACTTTTACAATACCATCCAATAATGGTTTAGATTTTAATTTTATTTTTAATAAGATTAAAGAGTTAAATTCTCCAATTATAATTAAACCTGATGATGGGGTAGGAGCAGAAGAAATTTATTATTTCCGAAGTGAAAATGAATTAATAGATTCAATTGACGATTTTGAGCTTAAAATAGATTCTAATAGAAAGTATATCATGCAAAATTATGTGAAAGGTAATGATTTAAGTGTGTCGCTCATTGGCAACGTGAAAAATTCTTCAGATCAATTTATTTTTTTAAGCATGAATAGACAATTCGTGAACATCAAGAACTTAAGCTCTGATTCTGAATATTTTGGTGGATGTACTCCTATAGAAGAAGATGCTCTAATTCATGAAAAATTAAAAAAAGCCTTAAATAAAACAGATCTTTCAATATTTAATGGGTATTTCGGAATTGATCTCATTAAAAGTAATGGCACTCTCTATTTTATAGAGATAAATCCGAGATTAACTACATCATATATTGGTATTAGAAACATCACCTGCAATAATGTAGCAGAGCTAATTTTCAATTGTCATTTTAAGGATTCAGAAATTGATGAAATTAAAATACAAAATCATTCATTATTTATGAGGCTTGAATTAGAATACATGGGAAATAAATCGAGGGAGAATGTCAATCAAGAAACAGTTCCCATATTAATGGAATCTGTACCTGAAATTGTCACTCCCCCAATTTCGCTTAAAAGAACAATCCAATCGAATAAAAAATCTTTTTCATGTTTTATTGCCACTAAAGAAAAAAATCTTTCCCATTCAAAAATCAAATTGAATATGATTTTAAATAAGCTAAAAGAATTGGATTTTCATCTAATTAGAGAGCTAGAAATAACACTATAGTAAAGCTTCCATAATGAAGTAAAAGCGATAAAATTAATCCGCTTTCAATTTTTAAATCCTTACTTACATTAAGATTATAAGTTAATAACCAAAGAGAGAGGATCTGAAAGAATATTAATAAGATGGTATCTAGCACGCCAAAAAATGCTATTTGGATTAATTCAGTAGATAATAGCAGAAAGTGGACTAATAAATAAATTACCATAGGATAAAAAATAATAGGAAAAGACATGAAAAACTCTAGGGTATTTTCACTTCTCTTATAAAATAATCGGCAAAACAATTCTACCAGTATAAAGTAAATGAAAAAATTAACTACGAATAATAGTGAAAAAAATACATGAGTTATAATTGACAAGTCATATATATTTTCAGGAGTTCTAATGAAAAATAAAAGAAAAGAATAGAATCCATTAAGACCACACAAAATGCTTCCTAAGATCAATATAGTAATGGATATTACTAGATTGTAAGATCTGTCTGCTTCTTCAAAAGCCATGAATTTTTTAGGAGTTAGAGAAAAAAGAAATCGAAAAAGAGGAGAACTAAATTCTCTATTTAATCTATCGGGAGTTTCTATTATTTCAATGTTTTCAAGGAGAGAATTATAGGCATGTTTTCCAAGATCAGTAAGATAATATTTCTTATCGTCCTTTTGTTTAATTAATTGTGATAATGAATCTAAATGGTGATAGATCGTTCCAGTACTTACCTTCAATATCTTCTTGAGAGCGGTAAAAGAAGAGAAATCATTGTCTCCAATAATTTTAATAATCTTTCTTCTTATTTCATGACTTAGAGCATAATAGAAAATAGACTCCATGTCATTTTCCTCATTTTCATTAGAATTCTCTTTCTTTTTTCCTGTAATCTACCTATCCCTTTCCATTTTTTATTCTTTTATCATTAATGACATGATTATACCAAAAATAATGGCGATAAATCCCGATATACACACGTAAAATCCAATTTGAATGTGAGGTAAATAATTAACTTCAGCTGGAATTATCTCGAATAAGAAAATCGTTAAAAATCCTAATCCAATGAAAGAAATTATAACTGAATTAATTCGATATTCAATATCATACATGATGAGAAGACTACCAATCAAGCAAATGATTCCGCTGACAAAGGGATAAAGATACAAGAAAGCTCTCTCAAATTTGATGATGCTATATAATATAAATATGTCAACTAAAGAAAACGTATTTGAAAACCAAGGTAAAAATTCTGAAATTATTAAAAGCAAGGACCCTATAAATCCAATTAACCTATAATCAAGAGACATTCTTTCTCGTTTTTCTTTATCTTTAAGCGGCATTTTTCAGTGTTTACTCCCGATCCCTTTTGACTGAAATATATATATTTCTTACAATCTAAATAATATTAATTTTTAGTTATCAAATTCTAAAGGTCGTAATAAACAAATATTAAATAAATTCAGAATATATTAATTTTTTTTTAGATATTTATAGGAAAAGGAACAAATATTATTATTAAAAATGTCGTTTGAAGAAAGGAAAGAATTAAAAAATCCCAGAAGTTCGCAAAAACTAGATTCGCCAGATTTAATGAGCTATCTAAAAGAAGAAATCCCCCTTGAAGACATGCAAGATTATGCAAGCCCTCAAAGAATAAATAGCATAGATTTTGTTAAAGGATTCGCCATCATATTCATAATGATTTACCATACGACGCAGGCATGGTTTGATCGAGACTGGCAATTTATGAGTGGTATGGTTCTTGCTGTTTTAGACATTTTGGGTCCTTCTCTATTCGTATTCCTTAGTGCTTTGAGTGTTATTTTTAGTATTCGAAAAAAATCTGGAAGACTTCCCGAGAAAGTTATTAGAGCTCGAATATTTTCCCGGGGAATCTCGATTATGGTAATAGGCGTACTCTTTAATATTATTGGATTAAGTATTGTGCGTACCGATATCCCTTTTCCGTTGAATCTTTGGGGCTGGAACATTTTAATGTTTATCGGATTCTCACAGATTGCCTCCTATTATGCTTTAAAACTTAAGAAAGCCCTTAGGGCCATTATAGGGATGATAATAATTATTATCTCTCCTGGTTTAAGAGCCTATCTTTATTATGGAAAGGATTCTAATTTGATTTTAATGATTTTACATTTCATTATTACTTCGCCCACTCCTGAATTGACTCTTTTACCATGGTTAGCCATATGTTTCATTTCTACAATATTTGGTGAAATTTTGTTCGAAACAATGATTGATGGAAGTGAACTTGCTTATAAACGCTTGGTTAGAATATTTTTGATTTGGGGTCTAATTTTGGTGACCATAGGTATAATAACTGGTTGGCAATTACAGACCGCAGAGACCATGGTAGAATCTGAGTATCCACATCTAAGAATACATAGAATAATGAATCAACAAGATTACTATCACTTCCCGGGGGTGCCCGAATTTCTTATTAGAGGTACAATCGGTAATATGTTCTACAGCATGGGTGCTTCACTTTTGATAATTGCCATATGTTTTTATCTCATTGATATCAAGAAAATAGACAACAATTTTACAAGCATGCTAATTTATTACGGGAAAATATCTTTAAGCTTGTTTCTCATGCATTATATCTTCATTCCATTATTTCCCTTTCGTTTTAGCATTGTCTTCATACCTTTTGTGGTGTTGACCTATTTAGGCTTTATGGGGATGTTCATGTATATCTGGAATGAATATGCTAACGGTGTTGGCTCACCTGAATGGTTTATGATTCAGATTGGGCGAATTGGTCAAAAAACTGGAGAAAAAATGAAAGAAGAAGCTAAAAAAACTGAAGAATTCATAACTAAAGAATTTAAAAAGACCGAAGAATTTATTCGGAAGGAAAAAGAAAAGTTTAAGGAAGGGATACAGAAAGTTGAAGACCGTTTAAAAAAAGAGAAAAAGGGAAAGCAATCTCAATAAAGTTCTTAATTCTTAGAATTTCTGGAACTTTTTCCACTTTTTATTACTTTTTACTTTTTTAGCATGCGCAAGAAAAATTAACATTCTAAACACAAATAATTTAGTAACCAATTTTAAGCGAATAATTATATACCATAAAATTATAAATATTTAAGGAGTATAATATCAAATATTATAAGAAGTTGCAATTCATAATAAATAAAATAATCATTCGATAAAGGTTATTAAAATATCAGAACAGGAAGAATATAAGTTTAAAATCACTCTTTTTGGCGCTGGTGGGGTAGGAAAGACTAGCTTATTAATTAGATTTGTAAATAATTATTTTCAAGATAATCTCCAGAAGACTATTGGAACAAACTTTCTCGTGAAAGATGTTGAGCTTGAAGGCTACAACGTCAGGCTCCTAATTTGGGATATCGGAGGTCAGGCGCAATTTCATAAGCTTAGAACCGTATATTTCAAAGGTAGTAGTGGGGCATTGGGGGTATTTGCTCTTGATAACTTGCCATCGTTATTAAAATTACCTGGATGGGTTAGTTCAATAAAAAAATCAGTTAAGAAATCTATTCCCATGATTTTTCTGGGCAATAAATCAGATTTAGAAAGAAAGGTAGATCGTGGAGAAGCAGAGGATTTAGCCAAGCGGCTCGGAGGAGAGTACATGGAAACTTCTGCAAAAACAGGAGATAATGTTAATATCGCATTTGAAAAGATTGCTAAAGCTTGCTTGGAAAATGTATTCATTGAATGACGTGTTATTTCCATGAAAAAACATTTTTCAAGATAAACATTCTTAAATAATCAGAGCATCATTCATGTTTTATTGAGAAAAATCATATTATGTCTCAATTTTCAAGATTTTATATTTCAATAACTCTTTAATCAAATCTTCAACCGTAGTGAAGTTAATTCCTATGATCCCTAGTCTTTTCGCCATGCGCACGTTGTTAAGTCCATCATCGATAAAAAGTATTTGATCTGGTCGACATTCAGCTTTTTCTATCGCATATTTAAATATGGCGGGATCTGGTTTTGTTAATTGAACCTCATGTGAAAGAATTAATTCATCAAAATATTCAAGAAACTCCCAATTTTGCTTTTTAATATAATTCCAATGACTTGAATTTACATTTGATAAGGCAATTAGCTTGTAATTGTTAACATGATATATTCTTTTTAATATTTCAATCATCTCCTTGTTGATCCCAGATATGATGCTGTTAAATGCATCAAAAAACTCTGATTTATCCAACATGCAGATCTTTAGCACCTCACATCCTAATTCATAAAATTCATCTTCACTCATTTTTCCCTGATGATAAATGTCAGATTGCCTGAAAAATTCCATCATCATGGGTGTTTGGGGCTTATTTAAAGGAGATAAAGTGATAATTTTGTTGTAGAAATTCGAGAAATCTAATTCTACGAAAACTCCTCCTAAATCAAATATCAATGCTTCTACTTTCATGGTTCTTTATTTCAGAATCTAACTTCTTATTTTCTAAAATATACCTTAGTTGAGAATTTTCTAAAAGGTACTGGTAATTTGTATTTAGGGAATCTTTTAGTATCTGCGTCCAATTTTTCTAATAATTCCTCTATTTGAATAGTATTAAATTGATCTGCTGTGGCCTTTTTAGTTCCAAAAGGTTTCCCTATTCTTCTCTTGCGAATTGATACGGTTTCTGATTTTTCTTCCTTTTCTCCCAGTATCACTATGTAAGGAATCCAATCAATTTCAGCCCTTCTGATTTTTTTTCCCAATGTCTCTTCCCTGTCGTCAAAATCAACCCTATAACCTTCTCTGGTAAGAAGATCCAATATTTTGCCAGCATAGTTATATTGTTTCTCACTAACGGTGACTATTCTTACTTGAATGGGTGATAACCATGTTTTGAATCCTGGAACAATTTTATCCTTGTCTCTTATTGCCGTTTCAATTAATCCCCATAACACTCTTTCCAGCCCTCCGGTTGGTGAATTGTGCAAGATTATGGGATACTTCTCTTGGCCATCAGTATCCGTAAAATGAATGTTATATTTTTGTCTCATCTTGCCATCAGAGTCTTGCATGTATTCCAAGGAACTCTCGACATCTATTTGATTTGTCGATAAGGTTGCGCTTTTATTTTCAGCAGAAAGGACGTTTCTCTCAAATTTTAATACGTAATAGTAATATCGTTCTTCCCATAATTCTAATAATGCAGGTTTGTTTTCTGTCTTAATTAAATCAATAATCCACTCTTTATTCTCTTCATAAAAATCTTTAGTAGCTCTAAAAATCACGTAACTCGATAGGCCTAAATCATTTTCCATGTTCTTAATTAAACCATACTGTTGTTTAAATTCATCAATAGAGGATTCTAAATCCTTACACAGAGTATGCATGTCTGGCATGATGAATCCACGCAATCTCCTGAGACCGGATAACTCACCTTCTTGTTCTCTTCGAAAGTCATACTGTTCATATTCATATGCTCTTAAGGGAAAATAATGTGCTTTTAAATTCATGCTACTAAATAAATCAAACAATAAAAAATCTGAAGCATATCTTAGTAAATATCTATCACTGCCAGATTCAACCCAATAACTCCTTGCTGGAAAGCGGGCGGTTTGAGCAGTGAGTTTCTTGTTTTTTACGGTATACATGATGGGAGTATCAATGAGTATTGCTCCATAATCTATTAATCTATCTTCTATGAAATTCTTGATTAAATTTTTCATGATTACTCCTTTCGTGTACCATCTAAAATTACCTGCATCAGTATTGGGATCAAAATCTACTAACTCAAACTCTTTCATAACTTTTATATGAGCTGGTTCGAAAGCTTTATCTATTGTCCTGGATCCTAATTCAGATTTAAGAAAATACATGTAATCTTTGTCTTTAATTTCTTTTAAGGGTAGAAGCTTGTGCTCATCATCAAATTCTAAATCAATTTCTTCACCTGACGGGGTGATTACTTTAAATATTGAATTCTTAACTTGTTCCTCTGGTTTAATGGCTAATTTAACATCGCGGTACATTTCTGCTACTTCATGTCCGATGCAGTTAATCTTGAATGATTTGTACCATCCAAACGGAGAAAATCGTGCTTCTATTCCCTTGTCATCTAAATATTCTGCAATTTTAGGACATACCTCGCTGGCATTAGGTTCATTACTGAGAAATTTGCTTAAATGTGCCCAAGGATAGACTAATACTTTATCGACCTGATATAATTGTCTATTTTTAATCAATTCTTTCACTTTTCTTGGTTTTCCTTTAATTTCTCCTTTTTCTATTTTTTTATTATATTCTCGTATTTCTTCATTTTGTTGTCTAATTTTCTCGGGGAAATTGGAAATTTGAATTATTGCGTCCTCTATTACTTGAGCACCTTGTCTAGCAATCAAATCAGTATCATACGTGTCTTGATCCTCGACAGATACATAAGCTACAAGTACCAAGCCATCCATTTCAATAACATCTTCTGAAAAATCTTGGGGATTGCTTGTTGCTTCCTTATTTTTAACAACTTCTACACCTTTAGAGTGAATTAATAAAATCTTCATGGTTATCCCTATTTCTTAAATCTCTATTCATCCTTTTATAAAAAATTCTAAATATTTTACATACTTTTGATAATTAAATATATTTAAAATTGAAATTAATTATTACTAAAAATTTTATCCATTAAGATGAGTCTTAATAAGATTTTTACACAATTAACTGATGAATTAGATAAATTAGATTATACTAGAGAAGAAATTTTAAAGAATTCCCGCAAGATCATCCGAGATTGCAGTGTTGCAATAAAAGCAATTCATAGGAGAGAGATGGATCAATATATTGAGAAAATAAATAGCGTAAAAACCAATCATGAAAACCTTTTAGCGCTAGTGAATAAAGATTTAGGCGTGTTCTTTAAATATTTGAAGACCCCAGAACAAGAATATGCTGAAGCAATCTCTTTCTATTCCATAATTAAAAAGAAAGAATTACCCACCCCACTAGAACTCAACATTAATCCTTTAAATTATGCTTTGGGATTAGCTGATGTAATTGGAGAGTTGCGTCGATACATTTTAGATAACATCAGAAACTCTCAAATTCAGGATATTAATGAATTTTTAGATATCATGGATGAGATTTACACGCAATTGTTCTCTTTGGATTACCCATCGGGAATTACTCATGATCTAAGGCATAAAACTGATGTCGCAAGGACCATTATTGAAAGAACTAGGGGAGATATCTCTATTTCGGTACAGATGAGTGAATTAAAGAGTTGTTTAGAACAAAGCGACATGAAATTTAGAAAATAATTTATTGAAATCGTGATTCGGAATGCCTTTCGATGTTGATAAAATCAAACATGAATCCAAGCTTGATTATGAAAAAGCTTGGTTAGAGACTAAGAACCTTTTAAAACTCAAAGGGAATTATTTTAACTTGCAAAATAAAGGGAGTGCTCATCCCATCAATGAATTCATCTCCTATGCCAGGGAAAAAATGATTCATCTAGGCTTTGAAGAAATAGTGCTTCCCATGTTCGTCGAGGAGGAGGATATTTACAAGCAATATGGGCCAGAGGCAGCTCTCATTCTTGATAGAGTATACTATTTAGCGGGCCTCCCCCGTCCTGATATTGGAATTTCTAAGGAAAAGATATCTGCCATGATGAAATTAATTCCGAATTTTAATAAAATTGATGATTTAAAAGACATTTTTAGAGAATATAAAAAAGGAAATATAGAAGCAGATGATTTAATTGAAGTTTTTATTGAAAGGTTAGATTTACAAGAAATTGAAGCTTCGGAAATGATTGATAAAATTTTTCCCGAATTAAAAAATTTAAAACCTGTTCCCTCTAAAACCACTCTCAGGAGCCATACCACGGCCTCATGGTTTAGAGCATTGGCTGAATTGTTAAAAAAGAAGCAATTACCTCTTCAATATTTTTCAATATGTACTAAATTTAGAAGAGAACAAAAATTAGATGCCACCCACTTATATGATTCTACTACTTTATCATTAGTGGTCATGGCCGAAGAGATTTCACTTGAAGATTGTAAGAGAATTGCTGCTCAAATTTGTGAGGAAATTGGTTTTTCAGATAATAAATCGGAAATTAAGAGAGCTACTTCCAAATATTATGCGCCTCAAACTGAATTCGAAATTTTTGTAAAACATCCCACCACCGAAGAATGGATTGAAATTGGTGATGGAGGATTTTATAGTCCTGTTAGTTTGGCAAATTATAATATTCAATATCCTGTTTTTAATATTGGTTTTGGTATTGAGCGCATCTGCATGATAAATACCGGCATTGAAGACATTCGAAAGTTGGTATATCCATATTTTTATGAGGACATTACCTTTTCTGATAAAGAAATAAGCGAGGGAATTACTTATAAAAATGTTCCATTGACGGAAAAGGGAATTGAAATAAAAGAAAGCATCATAAAGGAGACAATAAAGAATAAAGAAAAGAAAGCACCAATAAAGATTAAAGTCTGGGAAGGGAGAATTAAAGATAAATTGATTGAGGTATTTGTCTGGGAAAGAGATGAAGATGTAAATCTATTAGGTCCCGCATGTTTAAATAAAGTTTGGGTGAAAGATGGTGAAATTTTAGGCCTGCCACCTGATCAAACTCTTGAAAATGGAGTTGACACGGGAAAGACTTATTTAGAAGGAATTGCTTTAGAAATGGCTTACCAAATAGAAGTAATGCTCGAACAAAATAAAGAATTTCACGAACATCGGGTAAAAATGTGCTATAGAGCTTCAGAAATAAATATTGAAGTGGATGATAAAATTTTAGAGTTCATTCATTCTAAACAGAAAAAAGTTGATATACGAGGCCCAGTGTTTATTGGTTTATCATTTAAAGTTAAAAAATAGAATATCAAATATTATTTAGGGATGAAAAAAAATAACAAAAAAAGTGTTGATTGCTGGAACTTTTGACATTTTACATCCGGGTCATGTTTTTTTAATTAATCAAGCAGCGGAACTGGGAGAGGTCCATGTTATTGTTGCTACCGATAAAAATAGGGAATCATATTCTGGAGTGCCTCCCATACTTCCGGAAGAACAGAGGTTGGAACTAATTAAAAGTATTAAGAATGTAAAAAATGCTAAATTAGGAAGACCCGATAATGACACCCTTAAAACTGTTGAAGAAATCAATCCAGATATCATTCTTTTAGGGCCGGATCAAAAATTTAGCGTGGAAAAACTTCAGAATGCTCTCAAAATGCGAGGTTTAAATCACATAGAAGTAAAAAGACTAAAAACATATTATGACAAATACAAATTGCACAGTTCAAGTTTGATAAAAAAGAAAATTATTGAAGAGTATCAAAAAAAAATTTTATAAACACGTTTTATCATGTCAAATAATAGTTCATTCTCACCAGAAAATTATGCCAATTGGTTTGCTCTTTATTTTCTATGCCAAAACATTGGAGATAAAAGAGCAATATATTTAAGTAGTGGGGAATTTGGTGAAATTTTAGGTGTAAGTCAGCAAACTGCGTCTCGTAGGATTCAAAGTCTTGAAGAGTTGGGATGGATTGAAAGAAAAATAGAAGGAAAAACGCAATCAATACGTATCACCCCTCAAGGAGCAGATATATTGTTAACAATATTTAAGAATCTAAAGACCGTACTCGAAAACGTGCTAATTGTTGGGAAGGTAACGGAAGGAATGAAAGAGGGGGGATTTTATGTATCTATCAAAGGTTATTATGAACAGTTTAAAGATAAATTAGGATTTACACCCTATAAAGGAACTTTAAATTTAGAAATGAGCGATTTAAACAAGACCTTGTTGAGAGAAAATCTCAATAATAAAGTTCCTATTGTAATTAATGGATTTCGCGATGAAAATTCTGGAAGAACCTATGGAAATGTTCATTGTTATCATTGTTTTATTTCTCGTTTAGAAGACAGAAAAAACAAGATCAAGGCAGCAATCTTGGATATTGAACGAACCCATCATAAAAAAAATGTAGTAGAAATACTAGCAGAACCTTATCTAAGAGAGACCTTTAATCTCAAGGATGGTAATAAGGTGATAATAGAATTGATTAAGAACCAGAAATGAGCTAATGCTCTTCGAGATCACGATCGCGTTGCTTTATTTTTCTATTTATTTTTAAAAATCTAAAAATGGCCGTTCCAACTACTAACCACATGAACAAGAATAATAATTCATTGAACAGGTTATAAAATAGTGAAATTAATGAGGATATAAAAAGGTAAAATAATCTTTCAGAACGAGCCATTAGACCTATGTCAAAATCACCTTCAAAAATGTTTTCTGCTCGTGCTCTTGAATAACTTATCATTAATGATGCTATAAGGCTGAAAAAAATTATGATTCTCATTTCAATCAAATCCCATAACAACTGGTCCCAGGTATAAATCAGGAGCGCTAAAAAAATGAAAAACTCAGAAATGCGATCCATCACCGAATCAAAAAATCCTCCTAAAGGAGTGGATTTGTTGGTCAATCGAGCTATAGCACCATCACATCCATCCATTATTCCTGTAATGAATATAAAAATAGCAAAAATTAACAGGTTCTGGAATATGACTAAAATAATAAAACTTAAAACTGCAAAGCATAACATCAAGACGGTGGCAGCATTAGGGGTGATACCGATTTTGCTCAGACCTTTTGCGATTAGGTTTACTAATGGACGGAAAATATAGCGGATTCGAAGCTTTGATGGCAAGTTACAAAATTTCACCAAGAGATTTAACTTTTAAACTTACATAACTAAAACAATGGAATAAATTAAATATTTTTATTCCTCTAATTCCCAAGAAATATCATTTCTAAATCTAAAGAATAAAAGTACAAATAAATAAATAGAATTCATTGATTATAGTTTACTTAATTGATATATTTTTTTTACTTGATGTATTTTTAAATATATAATTCATCAACAAAAAGGAGCTTGAAAACATTTGAAATTACGATTAATTTTAAGGACGACTACAAAAAAAAATAAAGAAGCAACTATCAAGTTTAACATCGCCCCCAGTAAGCATATTGGATTTATAAATTTTATAAACATGGCCTTGAATCAAGATTTACCCATTCAAGTTTCATTTGAAAAAATCTCTAAATCCGGTCAGAAAGAAGAGAGTAAGATCGCTGGGGTTTTTAAATTTGAGGGAAAGGATTCAGAAAGGCTGAGACAATTAGAGGAAAAAGTAGAAGAAAAAGAGCAAAAAAGAAAAAAACTACAACAAAAAAGAAAACATAAATGATATTTTTGTAAGATTCATGTAACTATTTAAGTTAGTCGAATTATTGATTGATGAATCATTACATGAGCCTAAATTTATCTTCCCATATCTTTTTAATATAAAGTAATTTATTCTCAGCATCAAACAATACTGATCTCTCACATATACCCCCCAAAAATTCCTTTTCAATATAAATTTTATTGGAGTATAATACTTCTTTGATTGCATCAATATTTTTTTGATGCAATTTATCCTGGTGATAAATGTCGTTTGATCCTCCAATGATAATAGCCTTGAGATTCTCTCTGTTAGCTCCATGGTATAATATGTTATCTAATAAAAAATTGAATGAACTATCCGCGAATTTGTGAGGAGATTTTATTTCAGCTCCTTTTTTAGGTTTCCTTGCTTTCGGATGAGATACATGTGACATGGCATATACCTTATTAATTTCATCTTTTAGGATTATAGCGATTCCAGCACCCACGGAATAAGCAGAAAATTTTGTTGATTCGTTATTTTTATCATGTAGATTGATCAAGGCATAGTGACCAACAGGCAAGTTCAGTTCCCCTTTCATGTTTGGTTTGATTACTCGATCGTTTGTAGGTTTGTAATCTATTTTATCTTTATTATTATCGAGGCTACCATGTTTCTGCTCTAAATTAATGATTTCCTTTTCTTTTAACTTAATTTGAGACATTCTTTGTTTTATTTCTTTTTCTCTAATCCCTATCAATATTTCTCTTTGGTTTAAGTAAATTTCTCGCTTTTCTACCCCTTCTTCTCTCATCTTTATTTCATTCAACCTTCGCATGATTTGCATTTCCTTCTTTTCTAATTCTTTTTCCTTTCTCTCCAAAATTTCTGATTTATTCATTGCCAGGATAAAGTTATCATCTTCAATGAGGTCTGAACGTGTTCTTAATAAAGAATTAGGTTCTAAATTTTCCTTTACTTTTACTTTTTTACTTTCATTTTCTTTCCTTAGTAGTTCATTTTTGTCAGAATCAATTTTCTTTTTATGCATTGTCTTGTTAAATGATATTTTCTTATCCATTTGGAGTCTAAAATCATGAAGGGGTCTATTTTTAACATAAAACCGATCAACATTATCAATAACTTTAAGATGAGCTTTAGAATTCATAATTGATTCAGTTTTTCCTAAAATTAATAATCCTCCTTCTACCAAATGATTTTCAAAGGTTTTAAACAGTTTTTCTCGGGAATCTTTATCTAAATAAATAAGAAAATTTCTGCATAATATCACATCATATCTATTTTTTTTTTCATGACCTTTAATGATATCTTCTTCAATAAATTCTACTTTGTTTTTTATTTTATTACTTATAGAATACTTTGGACCGATTGGAGTATCTGTTTTATTAAAGAATTTATCTATATAAAATTTAGGAATCTCATGGAGTGAATACTCACCATATATACCAATTTTTGCGATTTCTATGGCTCTTGGATCTATGTCAGAGGCTATTATTTCATAATCAGGAAAATTTGTAATATGATTTTTTAACTTATCAAGCATGATTGCAATCGAATACGGTTCATCTCCAGTGGCACAGGGTGCCGACCAAATACGTAAGTTTCTTTTTAGGCTTTTTACGTATATCCTGAGATATTTTTCAAGTTTTTCAAATATCTCATAATTTCTAAAGAAATACGTATAGTTAATTGTAAATTTTTCTAAGAACTTATTTATTTCTTGCGGATTCTCTATAAGGTGGTTAAGATATTCCTCATTTGAACTGAATTCTAAATCATTTATCCTGAAATTAATGCGCTTTTCAAGGAATTTTCTTTGATAATATTCAAATTTGATACCCGTGATTTCTTTCAATTTGTCAATTAAAGCATCCATTGAATTGGATTCTTTAGTTAATGCAGTAATCATTTACACCTTAACGCCTGAAAATAAAAATATCCCAATTTAATTAATAACATTATTCGTTTATTTAAACCTTTAGAATATCTTCTTTTTTCCGTTCTAGAGTAACATTAGGATTCTTTTAAATCTATGAAACCGCATTTTACCAGACTTTTGCATGTGCTATAGACTTTATTTACTTCCAAATTTAGAGCCCGTGCAATTTTAAATATAGATTTCTTTCCATCAATTTCATTAAATGCTTTCTGAGATATTTCACTGGTTAAATAATACTGGGGAAAAATTTTCTTGGCTGTTCTAAAAGTAGGTATGAACTTGTAATAGTCTGGAGATTCTTGTAATAATGAATCTTCATGAATGCTCTCTCTCCCCATGTATTTCTCAACGTCCAAGTTAATATTTATTTCCTCATCAATTTCTTGCTGGTTTTCTCCTTGCTCATTAATAATAACATATTTATCCAATTCTTCCTCAAACGTTTCAAATCTTTCTCTTCTTCCATCCCATCGTTTTAGCTGATTCACATTATATTTTTTTAAAAAATTTTGAGAGACATTTTTTAAAAATCTATGTACTTTTAGACTTTTTGATGCCTTATCAAAGGTTGCTAAATATATTATATTGGTTTCCTCATCTCTTAGAAATGATAGTTTTAAGTCAGTATTAGAAAGCTTTAATTCACTTATCGAACCCAAGCTTTCAAACTTATCAGAAAAACTATTCAATGCTGAAAAAAAACCGCTTAATAATATAAGATTCTCTTCTTTAGCAAAAATACTCTCTTGTGAATTACAGAGATTTTTTGACAATAACGGAATGCCGTCTTTTATGATCACTAAATCCTGAATCATTTTTTTACTAAAAATTTATTTTTAACCTTAAAAATTTAAAGAAAAGAATTATTTTTGAGAATCATTATTTTATGTGTTAGGCTAACAAAAAAAATTATATAATACCAGCACAATACCCATTAAATGTAAAAATGATCAAAATCAGAGCTCCAGGGCGAATATGCCTATTTGGAGAGCATCAAGATTATCTGGATTATCCCGTCATTGCCATGGCCATATCTAAATATATTTATCTAAAAGCAAAACGAATCAGCGAACCATTGTTTATCATCGAGTTGCCAGATACAAATGAATTTTTAGAAATAAAACTAGATCACAAGGAATTAGAATATGAATCCGGGAGGGATTATTTAAAAAGCGGATATAATCAATTCCTGAGGCGAGATGTCATTTTTAATAAGGGCTATAAAATCAAAATACAAGGAGATATTCCTATTGGTGCTGGTGTCTCGAGTTCCTCTGCCTTGGTCATGGCTTGGTTATCCTTTTTAAATTTGATTTCAAATTTACGCTTAGATAAAAATGAACTAGCTAATGAAGGTTATAATGCAGAAGTAAGGGAATTTAATGAAGCTGGAGGAAAGATGGACTTTTTCACATCAATCTATGGTAATTTGGTCTATTTAGATCTTCAACGTGGTGTTAAAGTAACTCATTTTAAAACTGATTTGAATGGATTCATTTTAGGGAATTCTTTAGATAAAAAAAATACAGTTGATGATCTCCTGAGAGTAAAAAATACAGCTATTGAAGCATTTAATATCCTGAGCAATCTCATGCCCGACTTCAATAAATATGAAACATCCCTTAAGGAAATCCAACCATATCTTCCCAATTTAGAAAAAAAATATCAAAAAAGTATCGAAGGAAATATTAAAAATCGAGATATTACACTCGAAGCAAGAGAGCTAATACTGAACAACTTGTCTCTCTTAAGAAAAAATAATGCTAAATCTAAGATAATAATCAATTTCTATACTAAATTAGGAATTCTTTTGAACCAGCACCACGCGCAATTAGATAAGAACATCGAAGTTTCTACGCCCAAGATAAATAAAATGATTAATAAATGCGTGGAATCAGGTGCTATAGGAGGAAAAATAAATGGATCTGGCTTCGGAGGTACCATGTTTGCTTTAGCAATAGGAAATGAGGAAAAAATTGCAGAAGTGATTAAAGAAATGGGAGGAAAAGCATTCCAAATCAATACCAGTCAAGGCATAAATATAACCTGTGATTAAATTGATGATTACGCTCTCGATCTTATTAAACCAAGGTTATCCCAAGTTTACCAAAATATGGAGGTTTCTATGACGCTTAAGAGTTTTTTAACATCTTCTGGATATATTTCTCCTATCGTTCCTATTCTAAAACTATCTGCTATGGTTGTCTTACCCGGATAAATGACAAATCCATTTCTTTGCAGTATTTCATAGAATTTTTTAAAATCATATTTGTTGCTTTGAGGCGAGTAAAAAGTGGTAATGATCGGACCTTGGTGTTCTCCTAAAGGAAGTTGTTCAAAACCCAACTCTTTCATGCCTTCCTCAAGAATCTTCTGATTCGTTTTATATCGTTGATAACGTGTTTCTATACCTCCTTCTTGCTCTAATTCAAGGAGTGCTTGATGAAATGCTCTAATTACATGAACAGGAGAGGTGAATCGGAAACTCCCAGGAATTTGCTGCAATCTTTGCCACTGATCATGCAAATCTAACGATAAGGATCGTGCCATGCCCTTACATTTTGTAACCTCTTCAGTTTTAGCAATGATGTAAGAAAAACCAGGCACTCCTTGGAGATTTTTATTGGGAGAGCTTATAAAAAAATCTATGTTAAGTTCTCCAATGTCAATAGGAATTGCTCCGAAGCTACTCATTGCATCCACTATCAAGATTTTTTTAAAATCTTTTACAATCTTTGCAATCTTTTCTATTGGGTTTATAATTCCTGTAGTTGTTTCTGAATGCACGCAACTAACATGCGTGATTTCGGAATCTTGCTGCAAAATTTTTTTCATTTCGTTCAAATCTGGTATTTGCAGCTCATTGCATTCCATTACAACCGTTTTTATGTTCAAAATTTTGGCTATTTGAATCATGCGTTTCCCATAAGCACCATTAACAAGAACTAATAGTTTTCCATTCGCAGGAATCGAAGTTCCTATTACTGATTCAATGCTAAAAGTCCCGCTTCCTTGCATGATAATTGCTGTATAATCATCGATTTTTAGAGTAGCCAATTTTACCAATCTTTTTCTTATATTCTCCACTAGTTCCTTGAAATCATCATTTCTAGAGCCCCAATCAGTTAACATCTTCATTTTTACCGTGGAAGTCGTGGTAATCGGACCTGGAGTCAACAATTTGTAAGTATTTCTTGGTAAGGATGGCACATCACCATTAGCTAATCTTGAGTTGATTTTATCTATAATTATTGGTAAGTCAGAAATCCGATCAATAACATAATGAGCCCCCGCATCCTCGAATTTTTTGCGAATCTCAAATAATTTCTCTGCTAAAATCTCTTCACGTGTCTTTTCAAATTCTTGTAAATCCAATCCTAGCTCGCTGCTGCCAACAATCACTCCAATGCTCCACATTCCAGCATTAAATCCTTCTTTAATATCGGCCACTGTATCGCCTACCTTGACAATTCTCTCGAGAGGAAATGCTTGTAGATTTATCGCGTTTAAATAACACATGTAAGGTGAAGGGCGACCTTTTGGAACATCTGAAGAGTTTATAATTGAATCAGGATGATATCCTTTTTGCTTTACTAAGGGAATGATAATATCCATCATCGGCTTGGTATATCCAGTTGTAGAGCCTATCTTAATATGCATTGAGCGTAATTTTTCAATCGTTTCTAACACACCGGGAATTAGTTCAGTATAATCTGGTAAATTCTGAAGTAATGTAGGTTCAAATTTACCATAGAGCATCTCAACATCATCTTCATCAGGTGCTTTGCCATTCTTTTTTTCCCACTCCATTTTAACTCTGTCCATTTGACAGAGAACCCGAACATGATCCTTTTTCATTATTCCCATGGGCTTTCGAATCTCATCAATAGTTAAAGAAATTCCTTCCTCTTCAAAAATCTTTTTAAATGCAATTGTGGGGGCGTAGCAACCAAAATCGACTGTAGTGCCAGCCCAATCGAATATTACTGCTTTTATGGGACCTCTATTAGCTTGATTAATGAGTTCGCTCATGAATATCACATGAAATATTTTAATAAGAGCATTAGAATAATCATGAAAAGACTAAATCTTTCAAAATTTTAATATATTAAGGTTTTAAGAAAAAGAATATATACTGAAAGGTTTATTATGCTAGCATTCTAAATTAGTGTTAAACTACTATATTTAGGTTAAAAAATCACGTTCTAGTTTTTGATAAAGCTTTAACATTGGAGATTTGATTTATTGAAGGTTGTTATACTATGTGCGGGATATGGTAAACGCTTGAAACCATACACCAATGTATATCAAAAAACCATGATACCTGTTCATGGGAAACCATTATTAGAGTATTTGATAAACGGAATAAAGATTGCTGGATATACCGAACTCATCATAATAGTGGGTTATTTAAAAGAGCAAATCATTGATTATTTCAATGATGGATCTAATTGGGGGGTATCTATTGAATACTTAAAACAAGAAGTAATAAATGGTACGGGAGGAGCTGTCTTACTTTGTAAAGATTTAATAAAAAATTCCCATTTTGTTGTAACCTATGGTGATATCTTAGTTTCTTCAGAAATTTATAAAAAATTGCGTGAAATACATGAAAGAATGAATGAAGATTTTATTTTGGTTTCTAATTATTTAGAGAAAATACAAAAAGGGTGTTCTCTCTCCATTAAGAATGGATATTTAATTGATATGATCGAAAAACCTCCCACCAGTAGCAAAGTTCCAAAATGGAATAATTGTGGAATATATTTATTCCATAGAGAGATATTTGATGTTCTCAAGCAAATAAAATCATCTGAAAGGGGTGAGATCGAGCTTCCTGATGCTATTTGTAAGGGAATACATGAGAGAAATTGGAAGATAAGAGTCATTAAAATGGAAAAATCTCAATTTAGAGGGGATTTTGGAGATATCAAGGACTATGAAAGATTAAAAAAAGAAAAAGGATGGCTAAGAGAGATAACTGAGTGAAAATGCGGTGAAAATAAACAATTATTGTTTATTATCTTTAACAAGCGTGCCTCCAGCTCTTTTAAATGCCTTTTTCTGAAAATTGGATTGAAATCCAGGCACGTAATTCATGTATTTAGGGATGGGATATCTCAATCCCGCATCATGCGTTGCTTCTAATCCTTCTATGATCATCCTTAACTTACTTCGGGGAATGGAATACATCACTTCATGATCCTCAGCACCACCCCAAACTCTGTCTCCATTGCCTAGAATTACAAATTGAGGCTTATCAGTTTGAAAGGTTTTTATTACTCCAAGATGACAGGATCCCATCCTCCCAGCATCTTTGAACTCGAGCATTCCCCCTTCAATGTAAAGATATGCTTGAGTTAATCTCATTGCTTGAGCTGGCATGCAATAAATTTGGACGACATCAGGGATAATTTTGGTTCTGGTTAGAGGAGAGATGATTAGTCCAATATATTCATTTTTAAACACAGAAAGGTGATCGCTTAGTTTTTTTGAGGTTTCTAAGTCTTTAGCATAAAGGCCGATATTGAATTTATGTCCCCATTCTTCTATTGCTTCTGAAATTGGATCCCAACCATAAACCGCTCTTGCTAATTTGCATGCGCAATCCTTTTCTGTAATGGCTATTGTCCAGCCATACCTGCGAACCATTGAAAAGTTTTGACATATGAAATTCTGCACTTTTAAATCTTTTTTAGGTCGTTTAGCATTCGATGGTATCTCACTTTCATTTTTTATCAGCTTAATAGCAATTGGAAACGTGTTTGGTCTTAAATATTTTTCAAAAATCGTTCCATATTCTTTATATTTATCTAAAGTGTCATTCATGTTAAATTTCATGTCATGATAACTAAAATTTGAAGATTAATTCAAATAAAATGCTAAAAAATAAATAGTTGGTCATAATCTTTTTTTAAATAATTTTGTCTTCATCTTTTAGAAAGAGATCCTCAAATTTAACTCCGAACGCTTCAGCTATCCTCGTTAATTCCTCTGTAGTGTACAATTTTGCCAGTTGATCATCAGTAATTTCTCTTAACTTAACAATCCTATCGAATTCTATCCCAGATGCCTCGGAAACATCATCTAATTCTTCCAATGTTTTATTCTTCATGAATTCTCTGATTTCAGGCTCGAAATAAAAAATTTCTTCTACAGGTTTATTCAGTATTTTAGATATCTCTAAAGATAACGTTAAAGAAGGATTAGATAAACCTCTTTCTAAATAGTAGATAGTTTGACGAGAAACGCCCACGGATTTTGCTAATTCCTGCTGGGAAATATCTAAATCATCTCTTAATTCCTTGATTCTTGAAACTAATTTCTTACTAAATCTTGGAATATTTCTCACCAGATAATTAGCCTTTTAATTTTAAAATAATGGTATTCAATTTCCCCTTTGATTTTAACCAAACTGTTTTTTATTAAGTTAAATAAAATAGGTCTTCAATCTTGCAGTTCAAGACTTTAGCAATTTTATAAGCTAAAGTTAAACTTGGATTATATCTTCCTTCTTCCAAATATTTAATTGTTTGAATTGGAACTCCTACTTTCTCCGCCAATTGGGTGCTAGAATAATTCATCTTTTCTCTTAGTTCTTTAATATTTGTTTTTAATGCTTCACCTTCCCTCATTTTTGAGAGAATATAACTTATGAAATTATCAAAAGCCAATTCCTCTGGTTTGAATAATTTCTCTTCTAAATCACTTGGAAAATGCGCATATTTTTTCAATCTTTCATTAATTTTTTCCTCAATCACATCGGGGTCTTTAAGCCCTGGAATGTGTCCTTCAGGATGAATCGTGATAAGTCCTGGACTTGGACCTCCCCTACTTTTACCAGCAGTTTCAATTTTCACCGTAGAAATTTTAAATAACCTGTCAAATACCCCTCTCACTATAGAAATGTTTTGAATTTGCATGAATGGTATTGTGGCTTTAGTTTTGGTAAAAACTCCATGATGTATCACTAGGTTATTCTCTAATACTTCAAAAGTGTAATTTTTCACATAACTAGATAACGAAAACGCAGAAATTATCATGATTATGAGATATGGAATAATCACGACATACAAAACCAGCCAAAATAATAACTCTGGAACCCCTATTATATTTTCAATCGGACCTCCTCCTGGAGAACCAGGTGGTGCTCTTCTTTGTGTACCTTCTTCTCCAAACGTGGCTAAAAAAAGAAAAAGCGTGATCATTGTAAAAATAGGTATTAAGATTACATTCATTTTCAATAGAGTCTTCGTCCGCCATGATGAATGGATGATACCTTCATATGAAAATTCTTTTTTCTTCATCAAAATCCCTCCCATTCCTCTTTCAATATTCTATTTATTTTAGTAATATAGTTATTAATAATTAATTTTAATTACAAATATAATAGATTTGGTATTTTATTCTTTAGTCTTCTCTATTCTCCTTCTTATGATGACAATTATTACTGCTGTGAGACTTGCAATGACTATCCCGGCTACAATTAAAAATACTACATCAGAAGTATCTTCTACAATTTCATAGATAATTCGATCTTTAATGTCTTTTACGATTAGTTCAGATACGATTCCCTGTTGATTGAAACGTACTACAATTTTATAATCCTCTTCACCTTCTTTTTCAATCATTAAACCTTCTTCTCTCACCTCGACATCTCTGCATTCCAATTCGTCAATAACTTCGTTTAGATATGTCTTAAATGGGCTAGCTATAATTAACCTGCCCTCTTTCAAGAGCTGCCATATAAATTCATCTCCATTAAGTAAAGGAAACGGTTTTAACCCTAAACTTAATAGAGTTGCATTCGTATATAATGCCCATTCGTTATAATTCTCTAAAATCTCCTTAAAATCTGACGGATCCTTAAAAATCGGAATAATTAAATCATCTTCGTCTGGTTCTTCGTCAAATTGATCTGATTCATAATCCCACCTGACCGCTATGCTTTCCCATGCCTCATACTTATCCGGGAACAATAAGTCTATAGATTTTTCATCTAATAAACCCATGAGAATTAACGTATCATTTACCGAAAGTGTTTCAGCCGAATCTAGGATATCGAGAATATTAAATACTGAAACCAAAATATCGAACATGTCTTCTCGATAATCTCCCACGTTCCTAATGGTAATTCTACTTTTAGCACCAACTTCATCGCTGTCTCCACCGAAAAAATCATCTGGCTCTAGTTCTTCATTTACGTTCTCTTCCCAATCTTCTTCATCATATTTATTCACCACAAAGGTACTTGTTCCCTTATTCAGATTAACATCATAAGCCTTGGGTGCTGCCAAGCCCATCTCTAGGGAGCTCATGAAGAAGATGATCAAGAAAAAGAATGCTAATATAATCTTTTTAATTCTTTTATTAGTTCTGATACTCATCATCTTATGACCTTGTTGTTTTTAAATTAAAAATTTATAATTGTCTTCTCTTGAATATGATGGCGGCAAGTACCAGGCCAATTATCATGTACGATAACATGATGGTAATTCCCATTTGAATGGTGGGGGTAAGCCAGACTCGCCTCGTGAAGTTTCGGAATTCGATTTCTTCATATCGCTCGCTTAACTTATCCGGAAATTCTTCTTCTAAAATGTAAGTAATTAATGAAGAGGCATGATTCAAAGAATAAATTGGTTCAAATGTGGGATATAACAATATCATTAAGCTATCTATTATCATGTTAGCAATTAACAAGATTAATAGCGTGCTCACTATTGTGATATTTACCGATTTCATGAAACTGCTAAAAAACGTCACGAACCCACTCACTGCAAGTAAGTATATCAACGTGATCCCGAAACTATAATAATATCGGTAATTAATAGGACCACCATAATAAAATATACCTAAATACCCAAGTGCTATATAAAACGATGCTATAACACCTGTCATGAGCGTAAGAGCGCCCAGATATTTACCTGTAATCAATTTATACTTATTTATTATGGGAAACGTGATATAACCCGTCTTTTCGCCAAATTCAGAACAGATAATCCCGCTAAAAAAGAAACAGGAACCAAATATAGTGATCAGTATGATGAAGTTTAATCCCGACTGAAAGTATTCTGCTTGAGTATCTGGCAATGGATTATCAGGTATTAATGCATAAGGTAAATAACTTAATAATATTACAAAACTGACGGCGATGATTGTAAAAATGACGAACTTCTTCCATTGTTTCTTCAATTCAAAAAAATAGGTCGTTATGAGGGGTAATGCTGCTATATAAAAACTTTCTACCTTTTCATTTTTTTCTATTGTTAACATTTATTTAACCTCCTTTTTTATGTTTTTTCGTGGCTCATCATCAAGTCCCACCATTTCCAAGTAAATTTGTTCTAATTTTGATGTCCTTGGTTGACTAAAAGAGATAACTTTGTTATTTGAGGTGAGTTCTGCCATTAATATTTCTAAAATGTCTCCGCGTGATTCCTTCTTACCGTCATAATATATTCTCAGACTTTGATTTCCACTATTGTATTTTATGGCTTTTTTTGAATCCTTCTCGCCCGTCTGATTATTTAAATATGGTTTTAATCTGTTGGTAAGATTAGTGATTGTCATCTCAAGATTTTCTTGAGAAATTGGATGAAGTAATTGACAATGTAATTCCTTCTCTTTTAGGTTCTTTTCTAGGTTGTCAATAGTATCAAATGCGATGATTTTTCCATGATTGATCAAAGCGATCTTATCACATACTTCTGAAATTTCATAAAGCATGTGGGATGCTAAAAATATGGTTTTACCTTGTTTTTGAAGAGCTCTGATTATCCTTCTAATTTCTATTCGCGCTTTTGGATCTAAGCCCGTCTGAGGTTCGTCTAAAATTATTATCTGCGGATCAACTAGAATTGCTTGTATTATGCCAAGTTTTTGCCTCATTCCTTTTGAAAAAGTCTTTACCTTTTCATGCTTCCAATCTGATAACTTAAATAATCTTAAAAGAATATCTATTCTCTCATTTATTTTCTTTTTAGGATAATTTTGAGCTCTCGCGAAATATCTCAGAATTTGGTAAGCAGTCATGTCGTAGAAGAACGGCTGGTCAATCAGAAATCCAAATTTAATTAAATCCTTGTCATCGCCATTTAATTCTTGTAATTCGCCATGTTTATTCAACACCAGAATTTTACCAGAGGTAGCTCTTATGAGTTTCGCAATCATTTTAATAGTCGTGGTTTTTCCCGCTCCATTTGGACCCACAAGTCCGATAGTCTCTCCTTCGTGGACTTCTATGTTAACGCTATCTACCGCTAAGTGTTTCCCGTACTTCTTACTTAAGTTTTCCAATCTCATGACCGTGGTTGAGCCATTTTTGGATTTCGAATCCGTTTCATTAAGTAATAACTTCTCAGGGGTCAGATCAAGTTTTTCTAATTCCATTGTGGTATTAGTCATGGTTTTTTTCTCCTATGCTTTTTATGTAAATCTTGTTTTAAGATTGTTTTTATTATAAAAAAAAAGAAATTTAGAATTTACTCGTAGAATTACTTACAGGCATGATCATCGCTCCGTGCGGCGAACAATGAAGTATACTATGATTCCAATGATGGGTGCTAATAACAGAATTATTAGCCAAAGTTCAGCATTTAATCCTTTTTTGACGGCATCCTTGTAAACGTATTGCAGAACAAAGATATATACTATGAAAATTGCAATGGCTATAGCTATGAATATTCCTAAGATCAATGGATCGAAAGAACCTGCAGCTGATATGCCAGGGGGTCTAGAATCTCGCAGTAATTTTAACATTTCAATACTCTCCAATTTTTATTTTTTTATTTTAAATTAAATTTTTAGCTTATGTTAAATAAACTTAACATTACTATTTAAATGTTTCTACCATTAAATATTGGACTATTTAAGTTTTAAATACAACTTAACGTTGTGATTAAAAAATTTGGTTATTGGTATTATGACAAGTGAACCAAACATTTTCCTATCGATTCGGTGTTAGAGTAAAAATTTTTGTTTTATCGAATATTTTTCTTCATAGTTCAAATTAATATCAGATTTGTATCAAAAACAAATAGAGGTGTTTTTCAATTCCAAGTCATCATTCGAATAGACATTATAAAGAGCAAGGGTATCAAACAACATTGGGAGGATTTAGTCTTGCTGGTGTTTTTATATTCGTGGGAGTTCTTGCCTTAATATTCAGAGCCATTAAGGTAGAATTCATTGGACTGCGTTATTGGGGATATTGGCTTTTCATTCCTGCTTTCTTTATCATTCTTGGCAGCATCCATCAACTTTACGTGAATAAGAAATACCAGAAGGTTCTCTTGAATTCCTTATCTCAACGAGATTACTCGGGAACTCATAAAATAGAAGATATTGCTGCTGAGATCGGATTGAAACCAAATGATGTAATTCGGATACTCTTAGATCTTAGAAATAAAGGAAAAGTTAAATATCGGTTTAATTCAGAGTCAGGCGAGTTAATCTTAGGAGAATCCATTCCTTACGTTCCATCAAGTGAATACGCCCCCTCGGGAAAAAAAATTGCCGAAACTCCTCATTCTCGTGATAAAAATTTTTGCCCCTATTGCGGGCAAGAGTTAAAACCACATGCAACTTATTGCCCACATTGTGGTTCACAATTAGAATAAAATCGAATAAAAAGAAAAAAAGAGTGTAATTTATTTTTCAATTTTTTTTGAGATTGTTAGGTAGTCATACTTCTGCTCTTCTACTGGTTTTATTAAATGTCTCAAGATGTTTAAACCTTTTAAGACTAAGATGCAGATTACGACCCAAGCATAATTATATTTAAACGCAAACTCTATACCTCTATATTTTCCATCCATGCATATCGTGCCGAATGCACAGTGTGGTAAATAGAACGTAAAGAAATTATTCCCGACCGTGTAAAAATATATCAAAGTTCCTATCCAGCCTATTCCTATGAGGAAACGAATGATAGTTTCCTTTCTAAATAGGCCATAGATAGTATATACAGCAACAAAAATACCACCGTTAATCAGCAATGCACTCAAGTTGAGAAAACTTTCTTTAGGATCCACGTACATGACTATTAAAAACGGACCTATTAGACCAAGACACACTGAGACAATTAAATTTCTAAAAAAAGTAACATAATTTATCCATTTTCCCAATTCGACTACCTCCTAATCTAACTCCGTTTCTAAAGTTATTTCGAAATAAATTTCATAAATGTACGCATATTTCAGGGATACAGAGAATTTAATTTCAAGTTCATCTGTGCTATTTAAATCTTGGAAATCTGCTAATGAGTCAAAATCTTCCTCAGTAAAATCGAAGTCAAGATCAATTTCAGATTTTTTTAATCTAGGAATTATATCCTTTTTAACCGTTTTTGTTTTAAGCTTGAGGTCATCTTCGCCGTATAAAGTCATTTTTATTTCAATATCCGTGATGTCACTGGAATACCAATGCGTGTTTTTTACAATTACAGAACCTTCGATTCCAATAGTCTCGTTATCAGGTTGAGTATCCTCGAAATCTTTTAAATCAATTCGAATTCCTCCAACTGAAGCGGAAACGTAAGATGTATAACCAATAAAAACGATATATCCAATGATCAGAATTATCAAAATAAGAACGGATAAAAACTTGCGCAAGCTTTTTGATTCTTCTTTAAATTTAACATTTGACAGAGTTTCTGATAAGCTCATTTTTAAATCCCTATTTTTTTAAGTAAATTTTTTTACTTTAACAGAATGTTTTACATTTATAAATTTATCCTTCTACCAACCTGTAAAGTTCTTTATAGGGTGTTGAGCTTCCTCCCATTCCTTTTCTACTCGTATTTAGGTTAAAAAATCGAATTCTAATTAAAATCTTCAAATCTTAGAATAAAAAAAAGTAAAACATGTATTTTTATTTTCATCCCCATGTAGCAACATTTCTTCTAATTTCAGTAAATCTTCATAATTGTGGATTGGATATTTATAAGATATGACCACGGCTCCTTTTTTAGCAGTCTGAAGAACATGATTTAAATATTGATGCATGGTAGGAAGGCTATACATGTAAATATAATCAAACTTGGATAACTTTACACTATAAAAATCCCCTAATTTTATTATTATTTTTCTAACTATTTTATGCTGGCATTTTTTCTCTCTTTTTAGGAAGTTAATAAATTCTTTAATCTCATGAATTAAGTTCTGATCGATTTCTATTCCAAACGATTTTATTCCATAGTTAATGGCAGCAAAAATGATTATTCGACCGCTTCCAGCACCTAAATCTACTAACTTTTGATTGGAATTTTTCCTTAAGCCGAATTTAGTGTGAAGAGTTTTAAAAATCTCTATTACATGTGCATTATCTGTCTCTAAAAAAGGTAAATCTAATTGACAATTGATATAGTAATGTCTATTTATTTTCATTTAGGGATTAGGTGTTTCCTTTCTTAAATAATTGACAAAATGAAAATTTCATTAATGGATTGAAGATAATAACATGAACAAAATTATAAAAATATTTTATAAAATCTAATTAGAACTTCAAATGGAGAAAGATGATTTCAGTTTTAACTAAACGAATTTTATCAAGGAATCTAAATAATCTTCTGGTTTTTGATAACCAAGCAAGTTTAATATCGTGGCCGCAACATTACCAAGTGCCGGGTCATTAAGATCCTCGTTTATAACATATTGATTATCCTTATTGGGTGAATCTGAATATTTAGAATCAACAATAGCAAACATTACCGGGTTCAGAGTATGAGCTGTTTCCATTTCGGACATCTCATCAAGATTACCATGATCGGCAGTGACAATAGTGATGCCGTCTAAATCTTTTACCAAAGACACGATATCCTTTACACATTGATCAACAGTCTCGGCTGCGATTATAGCAGCATTCTTGTCCCCCGTATGGCCGACCATGTCTCCGTTAGCAAAATTTACCCGCAAAAATTTATATTTCCCAGAAATTAT
>SDNN01000109.1 GCA_004524425.1 Promethearchaeota archaeon | reverse complement strand
TGAAAGTTTGTTTTTCGATCTTTTCTTTTAACTTCTATACTTTTTGGCACGTCAAAGGTTTCAAGAGTATGTGAGAAATTTCCTGGATGTCCCAGATTATTACAATGGACATGAATAGAATGAGGTAACTCTAACAATTCATTGGCTTTTGCGAGACTTTCGACGATCTGTCGTGGAGTGACTCCCCAATGAACAACTTCATCATCGAGATTTTCGCAATTCTTTCCCCATGCCCAGTTTTCGACTCCACCAGGATTGACTATTTTTACGGCATATCCTTTAGTAGCTTTTAGGATCCATTGAATGTATCCAGCTAATTTTTCAATATTCTTATCTCTGACATATTGAAGGACGTACCAATTATTTCCAAAAAGTGGAAAGGCCAGTTTATCGATCATGGGAGTTTCTAAGAATTCTTCATGTACATGGCGTGCTTCCAACAGTGGCATGGCTGGTTCTGCAACGGTGGTAAAACCCATTTTAGAATATAAATATCCAGTTTTCCATGTTGAGGGAACCGCAAAACCATTACCACTTCTCGTGATTTTACCTTTCATGAGATTGGCTTCTGGTGGTTTGTCATCAGGTCTTATAGCTCTGCCGCAATTCACTTTTGGTCCCGCAATGTGAGAATGTATGTCAACACCGCCTGGCATGACAATCATCCCGGAAGCATCAATGATTTTGGCATCTCCGTTTACTTTTTCAACAACTTTTCCATCCTTAATGTGAATCTCTTTCTTTTCACCATCGATTCCGTTTAATGGGTCATATACAATACCATTTTTAATAATGAGATCTGACATGATATTAATCCTTTATTATAGCTATAGGTTTGATAAACTTTTATCTTTAATAATTTTTGAGATTAACCTAATAAAGTAAATTATTAATTATTTATAACCTTCACAATTTTTTTTTATAACCTTGAGCTATTGATTATCTTTAAGATAAGCATGTTTTTTCAGTCCTAATTTAATTTATTAACATTAATATAGTTAATCTTTAACAAATTTTATTAAAACAAGGTCTAAAAAAGTAAATATTAGCATTTATAATATATAAATTGGGATTTAAAAATAGAATTGAAAAGTTGGATCCCTGAGGCATTTTTTAAAAAGGAGAAAAGTCATTCTTATTAAAAAAGCCACCAAATGCTCCCATCATTGCTTCCAATATCTTCTTGAAATAGTCTCCAAAAAATAGTTCCTTAAGAAAATTAAAAGTTTTATTCCATTCCTCTTTTTCCTTGAAAGTTAGAACTACTTGCTTTTCTTCACGATCTATTTCAATTTCACAATTGATTGGCTTACCTTCATTCATGAATTGACTCAGAGAATGTCTTAGTTCTTGCTCACCTTTTAGCATGGTGCTGACATTTCCAAACAAGGGGTTGTCTTGAAATTCTGGTTCTTTTAACAGTTTTATTTTAATAGAGAGTTGATCCTCATCTTTTTCAAGATTAATCGAATTTTCAAATTCTTTTTTTAGCTGTTCCCAATCAAGGTTTTCCATGATATATTCAACCTTTAGGTTTAATATTTTATTTAAAATAAATTATTTTTTATTATTTTATTCATTTTTTTGAAATTTTTCCGATAATGCATTTAAATCAGAAATTCTATTAATATTGACGAAGCTTACTAATTCTGGATCAATGACACTAATTTCATTTTCGATGGAAATGTATCGAATGTTCCATTCCTCATCAATAATATTTAATAATTTTAATTTGTTATTTCTTAAAATCTTTTTAATCCTTTCAAGAGCTTTTGAGATGGGATATACAGCAAACAAGGGCTCTAAATAATGATTTTTCCATTTAGGAATACAGCAATCATATTTTTTAGCTTCATTTATCAATAAGTTAATAACATTTGCTTTAATCAATGGCATGTCGCAGGATAAGGCAAATGCTTTTTCATAATTCAAAGGTTTCAATTCCTTAAAGGCAGTATATAAGCCAATCATCGGAGAACGAATACTTTCACCTTTAATTAATTGGTTATCGTCTACAATAAAGGCGCTTATTTGTTCATAATCGATTTTATCAATATAATCGCCAACTTGAGTCTTGGAATTTGCCACTAAAAAAATATCAATATCAAATTGAGTGAGAATATCCAATTGATACGAAATTAATGGTTTTCCCAGAAACTCATGAAGTCCTTTGTCATTGCCAAAACGGGCACTTCTTCCCCCGATTAGGATTACAAAAGCAATGTATTTATTTCTTTTGATTATATTTGACATTTAATTCTTGAAAATTTTAATAATGTATTAAACTAATCATTAAAAAATATAAAAGATATTGATTAATTGTAGAAAAATAAAAAGTTCCTTTCAAGAGATTATTTTTCATGTGCCTGAAAAATATAAAAACTCATTTGAGAGATAAGCCACATGATCATTGTGCTATTTTTGGAGTGACTTGTGATGACATTGCTTTTTCCGTATCAAAATTATTATATCAAGGCCTTATTGCTCAACAGCATCGTGGACAGGAAAGTTCAGGTATTTCTATACTGAAAACGGGAGGAAAAATTGTCACATACAAGAGGAAAGGATTAGTATCAAAAGTATTAAATGAAAAAAAATTATCCGAATATTGGGGAAATATTGGGATTGGGCACAATAGATATGCCACCACAGGTACTACAGAATATGAATCGCTTGATTATGTCCAACCATATCATTTTAAAAATAACGAAATTGAATTCTCTTTTGCGTTTAATGGCACGATACCCATATATGATGATATCAAGAAGAGAATGGACGAAATGGGAAGAATCTTTGTGACAAACACTGATACTGAAGTTATAGCTCAATTATTTGCCTCCATTGCTATGGGAACTGAAGATTGGCCAGAGATCTTGAAAATTGCCAGTAGATTTTTAGATGGTTCTTATTCCCTTATATTAATGACCGCAGAGGGAGACATATATGCCATGCGAGATCCTAAGGGATTTAAACCATTATGTATTGGGGAGTTAAAAACTGAAAAGAGAAATCTCTATTTTGTTGCGTCAGAATCTTGTGCAATTGATGCCGTGAATGCACAATTTCTTCGAGATGTGCAAGCTGGAGAAATAGTTCATTTAAGTCATCAAAAAGACATTCACACTGAAATGGTTTTAAAAGCGGAACGTACAGCATTATGCCAATTTGAATTCGTCTATTTTGCTCGCCCTGACTCGGTTATAGATGGTGTTTCAGTTGCTGAAGCTAGATTAAGACTTGGAAAGTACTTAGCAAAAAAGGACACTTTGTTAAACGATCCAAAAATCAAGGAAAATGCAATAGTAGTCCCCGTACCTGATTCTGGGCGTAGTTCTGCTGTAGGATATGCTAAAGAAGCAGGACTGCCTTATGTTGAGGGATTAATGAAAAACCGATACGTATGGCGTACTTTCATAATGCCTGGTCAAAAGAAACGGGAAGCGGCAGTGAAAGAAAAATTAAATCCCATTAGAAGTGTCATTGAGGGAAAAGATGTAATTTTATTGGATGATTCGATAGTCCGTGGAACAACGACCGCTCAAATAGTATCTTTAATTAGAAAAGCAGGTGCTAACTCTATTAATGTGAGAATAAGTTGCCCTCCCGTTATTAGAGCTTGCTACATGGGAATAGATTTTCCCACGAGGGATGAGTTGATTGCTGGCAGATTTCAAAAAACATACGGTGAAGAAAATTATGTTGAAGAAATTCGGAAGATGATTGGTGCAGATACTCTTCAATATCAAGAATTAAGTGATTTGTTTAAAGCAATAGGTAAGGGAGAAAACGAACTATGCAATGCATGTTTAACCGGGAATTATCCCATAAAAACCTTGAATAAAAAATTGGCTGAAATGGACAGTGATCTATTGAATGAAAGGCACGAGAAAACATTGAAGGAAAATCGATCTTAATCTTAATTCTTTTCTGTTCATTGTCCCAAAAAAATTTCTCATAAAGGCTATTTAATATGAATTGATGGATTAAAGGTTTATAAATTGATTAGAATAAGATATAATTCTTTATCAGATAATTATTATTCTAATCCATCCCAGCAATACGTACATAATTTTTCCTTAGGTAGTCCTATAGCTTTCACTAAATCTTCCAATTTTTGATATTTTAAAGAAGTTAGTCCCAGCTTTTTGCGAATAATATCCACCATGGCTTGGTATTTATCAGAATTGGGATCTGCATAATCCGAAAGATCACCAACTACTTTTCCATTCAATTCTTTAATGGCTCGCCTCCCTGCTAAATCTAATTCAGAACGGGACTGGGAAAAATTAAGAAATTTACAACTATATATAAGCGGAGGACAAGCTGGTCTCATATGAACCTCCTTCGCCCCAGATTCATATAATCGTCTGATGGTCTTTTTTAATTGGGTTCCTCTTACGATTGAATCTTCACAGAAAAGGAGTCGTCTATCCTTGATGAGTTCTTTGATGGGTATGAGTTTCATCTTGGCAACTAAATTTCTAATTTTTTGATCTTGTGGCATGAAACTCCTGGGCCAAGTTGGAGTATACTTAACAAATGGTCGTGAAAATGGGGTCTTTTTTTCGTTTGCATAACCCAAACCGTGCCCTATTCCAGAATCAGGGATACCTGCAACGAGATCAATCTCTACATCATCATTTTTTGCAAGATATGACCCACAATTATGTCGCACGACCTCCACATTAATGCCTTCATAGCTTGATGCTGGATACCCATAGTAGACCCATAAGAATGCGCAAATCTTCATTTCACCATTGGGTGGGATTTTTTCATCTAGGCCATCTTTACTCAAAAATACTACTTCGCCAGGACCGAGAAATTTTGTGATTTCATATCCGAGATTAGGAAATGCACATGTTTCCATGGCAACTGCGAATGATCCAAATCTCTCTCCAATTATTAGTGGAGTTCTCCCAAATTTATCTCGCGCTGCATAAATGCCTTCAGTTGTCAATATGAGCATGGTACATGATCCGTCAATGGAATCTTGAACTTTTTGAATTCCATCCTCAAATGTATTACCCTGGCTGATTATTGTTGCTACTAATTCCGTAGGATTGATTTTTCCACCATGCATTTCTGAGAAATGTGCTCCTTCTTTTAATGCCTCTTCTGCAAGAGTATTCAAATTATTAATTTTTCCCACGGTGCATATAGCAAAAACTCCTAGATGTGAGTTAATTATTAGGGGTTGATCATCAAGATCACTTATAACGCCAATACCTTTATTTCCGTGCATTTTTTTAATATCCTTCTCGAATTTGGACCTGAATTGCGTCGTTGTTATGTCTTTTATGAATCTTTGAAATCCCCCTGAATTTTTTACGGCCAAACCCCCCCTTCGGGTTCCCAAGTGGGAATGATAATCGGTACCATAAAAAAGATCCTCTATGCAATCTGCATCGATTGAATAAACTCCGAAAAGACCACCCATAATACATTCAAATTGTATTTAATTCTTATTAAATACGATTATTAATCCAATATGATTTGAATGATCGAAGAAGCAAAGAGACAGACTATTCAAAGTATTTGGATGATTTCGTGAAAATAAAATTCAAAAAGCTATTTTCTACAATGGTGAACAAAGTTTTCATACATTTTAATTCCATGCTTGCTTGACTTTTCGGGATGAAACTGGGTTGCGATGATATTTTCCTTATTCACTATTGAACAATAATCAATTTCACCATAAGTTGTAAGACCAAGAATATTTTCCTTGTTGGTTGGTATTGCAAAATAGCTATGAACAAAATAATAAAAGCTTTCATCCGGAATATCTTGAACAAGATAATGTGATGTATTTAGGAATTTTACGCTATTCCACCCAATCTGGGGCACCTTTTCTACTTTATCAATATCAAATAAGATCACTTTACCATTGACCAAATCTAATCCTTCATGTTCTCCCATTTCAAAACTTTTTGAAAATAATAATTGCAATCCTAAACATATACCGAATAATGGTTTTTTTTCTTGAACAATCTGTTTAATTACAGGAATCAATTGTTTTTCACGCAAAATTCTCATGGCATCGCCAAATGCTCCAACTCCTGGTAAAATTATGCCATCAGCATCTAAAATTTTTCTTGGTTCGTCAGTTATGACAGCATTAGCATTGATATGCTTTAGACATTTAAAAATGCTTTTTAGATTACCCATTTCATAATCAATTATAGCAATATTGAATCCCATTTTCATACCCTCATTGGTATTCCTGCTTTTTTACATTCTTTTTTCACTTTTGGAATTTGGTATTCATTATAATGAAAAATCGAGGCTGCTAATGCTGCATCTGCTTTTCCTATTTTGAATACATCAATTATATGCTGAGGATTCCCTGCTCCGCCCGAAGCGATTATTGGAACGTCCAATCTTTCACTGAAAGTTCTTGTCAATTCTAAATCATAGCCCTTTTTTGTTCCATCACAATCCATTGAAGTCAGTAAAATTTCTCCGCTACCCAATTTGGTAACTTGATCTCCCCATAAAATAGCATCCTTACCAGTGGGTGTTCGGCCCCCATTGATATAGACTTCCCACCAACAGAATTTATCATTTACTGGTTTGATTACTTTATCTTTTAAGCTGTCTGGAGAATCGGTGTATACCCTTTTCGCGTCTATTGCCGTGACGATGCATTGGGAACCAAACATCTTTGCTCCGCCTTTTATCAAATCTGGATATTGTACAGCAGCTGTATTTAATGATATTTTATCGGCCCCCGCTCTCAAGATTTCTTTTATATCTCCAACGGTTCTAAGGCCTCCACCAACCGTAAAAGGAATGAAGACCTGTTCACCTGTTCTTTCAACTAGATTTATGAGAATTTTCCTTTTATCGGATGATGCTGTTATATCCAAAAACACCAATTCATCTGCTCCTTGTTCATCATAAAAAGCTCCCAACTCCACGGCATCACCCGCGTCTCTCAGGTTTATAAATTTCGTTCCTTTTACAACTCGTCCTTCTGTAACATCCAAGCAAGGTATAATTCGTTTGGTGAGAGGCATATAAACCTAGTTTTTAATTTAAATTAATTATATAACATAAAATATTTTAGATTTTCGATTATTATGCCCAAGAGAAAAAGATTTTTATAGGAATTGTTTTATTAAAATTTATTTAACCATTTTAAGGCAAGGTTAATTTCTATTAGTTAAATATCACGGGTTTTTGAAAATTAAAAAAAAAACACAGAAATATATTTGTTAATTAAAAATAAATTTCTTGAGATATTAATTAGTTAAATTGCAATTTCTGATTTTAATTCATTAATTGCTTCCAAAATTTTATTGATATTGATTTTTTCCATAATTTCTACTTCAGAAATGAGTTTGCTTATTTTGGATTTAGTCTTTTCGAAAATCTCTTTCCTCTTATCTAAACGGTATATATTTGAACTTAACCAAGCTCGAACTCCGTGTAAAAAATCAAGTGCATCCTCTTTTGTTTTAAAATTTTTTATTGCCTCAAAGAAGTTCTTATTTTTTCCTTCACTGAAAAATGGAAAACCATATTCATCTGGAGCATACTTTTCAGGTGGAGCCATTTCTGACATCATGGCAAATTTAACTGCCCAGTTTGCTTTCAATTCTTCAAGGTATTTCTTTCCTGTCTCGGTAATGTTATAAATTTTTTGAGCTCTTCCATTTATAATCTTCTCTTGATAGCCTGCAAGATTTTCATATTCGAATTCATCTAAATCTCTTAATAATGTGCCTCGTGGTAAATTATATTGTTCTTGTAGTTGATATCCTGTTATTCCTTCTCGCTTATCTAAGATCATAATGAGAATTATCATTTGCCGAATCTCCTTAAATGATTGCCTGTCCATCGGAAAAGGTGGTATAGGGGGTGGATGCATGCCTGGAGGCGGGGGTGGACCAAAAGGATGCGAGAATCCAAATGGTGGTCTTCCTAGAGGGGGTGGAGGATGAATATGTTCATCAAGATGAAACATTTTTTGAGCTCGTTTATTGCTCTCTTTATCCATTTTTTGGTTGCTATTTCTTAATTTTTTTGACATCATTTACACTTTTTTTAAGATTTTTTAATATACAATATGCACAAGTGGGCATATATGATCTATTAGAATTTATGATATTTAGATATGATCATTTGGGCATATATCAGAAACAAACTTAACAAACAAGTTAAAAATAGTTTTTTCATTAAAAGACCTGAAGTACTGATAAAAAAAAAAGTAATAATGACTTTTTTTAGTTCTATTGATTTTTGATTTTATCTCGCTATGAAAGTGTTTACTTCATTTGATAATATAGAATGGCAAATCCATTTTTATTATAAATCTTTTTTACCTTTCTCAATCCTTATGCTCTATAATGAAAGGATGAATCACTTGCTACTAGAAATTAAAATCCCAAAGAGATCAATTATTATTAAATCAATTTCCTTAGCTTAACAAATTTAAATGCAAAAGTTTTAAAGAACAAAATTTATTGTATTCCATATGTCTAATTCAAATATAAATAAGGATAATCCGGAAAACAAATCATACATCTTTCAAAGGAATCCGATTAAATTAGATGCAGATAGTGCTAAGGACAAATTTGATGTCGTAGTACCAAAAAGAAACATGTTCATTATCATTGCGATATTTATTGGACTGTTTGCAGCCCAATTCTTTTATTTCAGTGGATGGTATTACGCGGTCTTATTTCCAAACGAGCCTTGGGATATTGGTTGGTTCTATTGGTGGGCTCCTCTCGCTTTTCTAGCGATTTCAGTGGTAATTATTCTTGCGTGGGGTAATATTGGATCCCGTTTTGCGTCAGCAAGCATTTTGAAATATTTAAAAAAGACAGTGACGAAAGGTAAAATAAAAGCCTCCGAAGTGGTCTTGGGATATCCCTTTAGAACAAAGGATATTTATTATCTTGAAGCATTTCCAGACGATTTAGATTTAGGAAGTGAAATCTCAGATATAAAGATATTGATTAAGAGAGTTTTAGAAGTCTTGTTCCTTTCCATGGGCATGAGCGTGGTGATTTCTCAGCTTATTGCACCATATATTTGGGTGAGAGTAGCGAGCTGGGATCCTGAACTGTATTTCAATATTGAAGAAATGATCATTGACATGACCATTTACTTAGGGCCGTTTACCCTACTAATCCTAATGCTTGTGATGCCTGTATTTTGGATAGCTGAAGATATTCAAGCATATAGAATTACCCCGGAACAAGATTCTGTCCGTTTAGGCATATTTTTGAGAAGTGGGATACTGAGTAAAATACTCTCATTCTTTGGATTAGTTTTAGTATTTAACTTGGCTCAAGAATTTGCTACTGCGCTCGTAGGGGGTGATGCAACTTTAAGCTCTCCAGAAACTACCATGCAGGTATATAT